>CAVBQH010000325.1:0-2599 GCA_963597485.1 Acutalibacteraceae bacterium | reverse complement strand
CAGCAACGGTGCTTTTGGGATGTTCCATTGAGCCGGAGCTTCTTACAAAGGATAATAAGGAGCTTCTGGAGGACCTTCACCGGTATCGCCGGATCATTGCCAGAGAAACCATTTCCTATGAAGCACTGAGAGGGGCACTGCGGGAGGCCTACGGACCGGAGGCGGCGGGAAGTGTACTGCTGTGCCCGGATCCGGCATTTTCACTTCCGTCGGACGAAAGCGGACTCCCGGAGGGCTTTGAAAGCGGCAATACCGTCGGTATCAATTTAAGCCCGATGGTAGAGGACTATGCAGCGGATCCGTCGGCGCCGCTTGCCGCATACACAGCACTGATTGAAGATATTCTGCAGACAACCAACATGAAGGTTGCACTGATTCCTCATGTTGTCTGGAACCGCAGCAATGACAGGGTGCCGCTTCGAAAGCTCCATGAACGGTTTCAGAGCACCGGGCGCGTACAGCTGGTGGAGGATATGCCGGCGGAAAAGCTAAAGGGCGTGATTGCGAACTGCCGCTTTTTTATCGGTGCCAGGACACACGCAACCATTGCGGCGTATTCCACCATCATTCCGACGCTGGTGATCGGATACTCTGTAAAGGCCAGAGGAATTGCCAGGGACCTGTTCGGAACCGAGGAGAACTACGTGCTCCCGGTTCAGTCACTAAAGGAGCCGCAGCAGCTTCTGGATGCATGGCACTGGCTGCAGGAGCATGAGGACGAGGCAAGGTATCAGCTGGCCGGCAGCGCGACCAGGCTTCGCGCGGAAACCGGAAAGATTGCGGAGGAGATTCATCGCGTGCTGCAGGAGCTGAGGTAAGAGAATGGGGAATCAGAAAAAGACATCCGGAAGGGTTCGCCTGGCGGAGCGCAACATTGCCTTTGGATACGTGGGACAGGCAGCAACGGCGCTGATGTCCTTTGTGCTGCGCACCATTTTCATCCTTCATCTCTCGGAGGAGCTGCTGGGGGTCAATTCACTTTATACGAATATCCTCTCCATCCTTTCCATGGCAGAGCTGGGGATTGGAACGGCATTGAATTTTGCCCTGTACCGGCCGGTGGCACAAGGCGACACCGAGAAAATCAAGTCGTATATGCAGATGTACCGGAAGGCCTATACGGTCATCGCACTGGTGGTGGCAGGGATCGGTCTTTCCATTGCACCGTTCCTTAAATATCTGATCAAGGACCCGGGAGCGATCACGACGGGGGAAATGACGGGGTATTACCTGATCTTTCTGTTCAATACCGTCAGCACGTATTTTGTCTCCTACAAGTACAGTCTCTGCAATGCGGAGCAGCGTAACTACATTCAGACGAATATCAATACCGTTACGAAGATCATCGTTTCGCTTCTGCAGGTGGCGGTTATTATACTGACTGGGAATTTCCTCTGGTATCTTCTGACGGATATGTTCGTGCAGCTGGCGCAGAAGCTGTTCGTATCCTGGTACCTGAATCGCCGGTATCCGTATCTGCGGGATAAAAATGTGACACCGCTTTCCAGGGAAGAATCCGGCGAGGTTTGGCGCAAGACGAAGGCACTGGTGCTGCATAAGGTGGGGGATGTTGCGCGGCTTCAGACAGACTCGCTGATTATTTCGTCCTTTATCGCGGTTGCGATGTCCGGAATGGTGGATAATTATAATCTGGTCATCAATGCAGTGACGAATTTCGTCAACATCATTTTTAATTCCGTGATTTCCGGCTTCGGCAATCTGATTGCCACGGAGACCAAGCAGCGCCAGTATGAGCTGTTCAGGGTATACAGGTTCTTTGCCAGCTGGGTATACGGCTTTGCTGTGACGGGCTTTTTCGTCCTTTTGACGCCGCTGATCAGATTGTGGCTGGGAGAAAGCTGGGTGCTGCCGGAGGCAGCGGTTGCATTGATTCTGATGGATTTGTATTTCAAGGGAGACCGCATCGTTTTATCCAATTACAAGACGGCCGCCGGTGTGTTCGAGCAGGATAAATACCTGGCACTCATTCAGGGGGCAGTCAATCTGGTGCTTTCAATCTGGCTGGTACAGGAAATCGGGCTGGCCGGCATCTATGTCGGAACGGTGATTTCGGGACTGATTGCCAATGTGACCAAACCGGTCATTATCTATCGTGTCTGCTTTGACCGGTCCTGCGCAGGCTATTTTGCGGAAACGCTGCGATACGCAGGCACCGTTGCGGCCCTGTGTCTGGGGCTTGGATTGTTGGGCAATCGAATGCTGGTGAATATCAGCATCGCAAGGTTCCTGGTGATGGCGGTGATCATAACTGCAGTATTTAATGGGGTTTTCTTTGCATTGTTCGGCAGATCGGAGGAATTCCGGTACCTGAAGCAGCTGGCTTTACAGAAGCTGGGAAGACGGTAACGGCAGACGTCGATTAGCAGGGGAACAGCACATAGGGGAAAGGGTAAACCAAAATGGATCCACTCGCCAATCCGGAAACAACCAGCGGTATGCAAAACTGCAAATGGACGGAAGAAAATCTCCAGGACTGCATTGAGAAAATGGCACAGGAGGCGGCAAGGCAGCTGCAGAAGCTGCGGCATCCGGCGCTATCCAAACGGCTGAAGGACCTTGTCAGGCGCGCGCTTGGAAG
>CAVBQH010000324.1:0-2608 GCA_963597485.1 Acutalibacteraceae bacterium | reverse complement strand
AATCCGGCTGTGGGAAGTCTACATTGGGTAATGTCATATTGAATCTGCAGCCGTTTGAGGGATCTGTGCGCATATCCGGCACAGACATTTCCGCCCTTGGGCGAGGGGAGAGAAGTTCCCGGATACAGGCTGTATTTCAGGATCCTATGAGTGCACTGAATCCCAGAAAAACCATTGGTTTTACGATGCGGGAGCCGCTGCGTGCGCATCACATTGGTACAGCATCGGAGCAGGAAGAGGCTGTAAAAAAGATGCTGAAGCGGGTGGGACTGGATGAAGCGTATGCAAGCCGCTATCCGGGAGAACTTTCCGGAGGACAGAGGCAGCGGGTTTGCATAGGGGCGGCACTGATGCTGCAGCCGGACCTTGTCATTGCGGATGAGGCGGTTTCTGCGCTGGACGTTTCAGTGGGAGCGCAGATCCTGAACCTGTTTCGGGAGATTGATGAGCAGCGCAATTTTTCGATGCTGTTCATTTCTCACAATATGAATGTTGTATATTATTTATGTGACCGCATTGCAGTAATGTACCGCGGCCGCATTGTAGAGCTGGGAACGGCAGATGCGGTATACCGCACGCCGGGGCATCCTTATACAAGACTGCTTCTGTCCTCGGTACCGGACTGGAACCGGCACATTGAGGACGACGGAACAAAGACGCTTCGCGAGATGGAGGCGCAGTTCATGCAGCTGGAGGAGATCCGCGAGGACCCGCCGGGGGCCTGCTGCTTTTACCACCGCTGTCCAAAAGCCTCGGAGGCATGTCGGAGAGGCTCAAAGGCCAGAAATCTGGCAGGAGCCGGAGAGGAAGCACACTGGGTTAGCTGCTGCGCGCCGCAGACAGGCTATAAGAAGGAGGGAACGCATGATACTTGCAATTGATATCGGCAATACCCACACGATCATCGGCTGCATCAACGACAAAAATGAGGTGGTGCAGGCAGCATCGATTTCAACGGACAGGACAGGCACGTCCTATGAGTACGCAATGAAAATAAAAAGCGCCATGGAGCTGGCGGGAATGGATCCTCACGGCTTTGAAGGCGCCATTATTTCATCAGTGGTTCCGCAGGTGAATGCGGCGTTTTCGGAGGCGGTGAATATCATTACAGGGACGATGCCGGTTATTGTCGGTGCCGGCGTAAAGACCGGACTGAATATCCGGCTCGATGATCCGGGCACCATTGCGGGCGATATGGTGGCGACGGCGGTTGCCGCCAAGGAGGAGTATCCTCTGCCGGCCATCATTATTGACATGGGCACGGCCACGACCATTACGGTTGTAGACAAGAAGGGGGATTATCTGGGCGGATGCATTATGCCGGGAGCCGGCATCTCTTTGGAGGCATTGACGAAGGAGACATCGCTCCTGCCGAGCATCAATTATTCGGCACCCCAAAAGGTGATTTCCACCAATACCATTGATGCCATGAGAAGCGGCATCATATATGGATCAGCCGGCGCACTCGATGGAGTTCTTGACCGGTATATCGAGGAGCTTGGCGGAAGCGTTGGAAGCATTCTTGCGACAGGAGGAATGGGGCGTCTTCTGGCTCCGTACTGCCGCCATGAGATTGTCATTGACAACCGCCTGCTGTTAAAGGGCCTCGGGCACATCTATCGCAACAACGAAGCGGCTAAGAGCAGAAAGCGGACGTCGAAGTGTTAAGGAAATGCATTCATCAGCGTTTCCCTGAAGAGTCTTGGTTGAAAGGAGAAATGCAATGGGAAAACGAATTGCAGTGGTGACCGGAGCGTCCAGCGGGCTTGGTCAGGAATTTGTCCGTCAGCTGGAGGGGGTCTGCAAGGGAGAGGGCGCCCTGTTTGATGAATGTCCACAGGAGCTGTGGGTTATTGCCAGAAGAGAGGATCGGCTGCAGGCTCTTGCGGAGGTGACAAAGATACCGCTGCGCGTTCTGCCTATGGATCTTACACAGAAGGATTGCATAGACACCATTGCTGAGCTTCTGGAACATGAAAAGCCGGATGTTATGATGCTGATCAATGCCGCCGGATTCGGAAGGATCGGACGCACGATGGATCAGACTCTGGATGAGCTGGACGGAATGATTGATTTGAATTGCCGCGCAGCCGTGGACATGACGCAGCTGGTTCTTCCCTATATGAAGGAGGGCGGCAGGATTCTGGAGATATGCTCCACAGCGGCGTTTCAGCCCATCACCAGACTGAATGTGTATGCAGCAACAAAAGCGTTTCTGTACCACTACAGCAGGGCGCTTCGCGCAGAGCTGCTGCCGATGGGCATATATGTTACTGCTGTATGCCCCTATTGGGTGAAGGATACCGAATTTATTGCCCTGGCGGATCAGAAGAACGATGAAAAGAATCCGGAAATTGCCAATTATTTTCTGGCTTCCCAGAAGGAGGATGTGGTGAGGCACGCACTGACAGATGCTGCACTGCGAATGCCGGTATCCACGCCGGGACCGGTCAGTACGCTGCACCGCTTTATCCGCAAGCTGTTTCCGATCGATGTTCTGCTGCTGGCGTGGGAGGCGGTTCGGAGATTGTCTTCGCCGGAGTGAATCATTCGGTCATTATGCAGCACCATCTCGATTTGGATACCCGAAAAGGCCTGACCGCTTAAG
>CAVBQH010000323.1:0-2613 GCA_963597485.1 Acutalibacteraceae bacterium | reverse complement strand
TGAGGATTTTTGACCTGTGCAATCAGGAAAAAGGGCCAGTTAGTTAGGCCAGTTATTTAAAAATCGATGCACTAGCCGGCAGCAGGCAAGCCGCAGCAGAACATCGTACTATCCGCCGCCTTGCGGCAGAAAAGAGGAAGATATGATTTACAGCACAGCAGTTTTTGACATGGACGGTACCGTATTAAATCCGCTTGGTGATCTCACAGACGCCATCAATTATGCAATGGCAGAAACGGGTCATCGGCATGACTATACCCAGGATCTGGTGCGGCAGTTTTTCGGAAGCGGCGTAACGGTTGCCATCATCCGGGCTCTGGCTACCGAGCAGGGAACCGCCCCCGAGGATCTTCTGCAGGTCGGCACCGATCACGACAATATTTCCGGCAGCATCGATGCCGGCGAAGTAAAACGCATTCAGGAAATATATGTTCCGTATTATGCAGCCCACTGCAACGACAAAACCGGTCCCTATGACGGAATACCAGAAGTACTGCGTGCGCTTCATGCCGCCGGCGTAAAAACTGCAGTCGTCTCCAACAAGCCGGATATCGCTGTACAGACACTGGTGAAGGAGCTCTTCGACGGACTCTTTGATCTGTCCATCGGCGAAATGGACGGCGTTCGCAGAAAGCCCGCGCCGGATATGACCGACAAGGCCCTGCGGGAGCTTGGCTGTACCGACAAGAAAAAAGCCGTCTACATCGGCGATTCCGAGATCGACATGCAGACAGCCGTAAATGCCGGTCTTGACTGCATCAGCGTGGACTGGGGCTTCCGCGGGCGTAAATTCCTCGAAGACAACCACGCCTCCCGCATTGTATCCCGTCCTGAGGAGCTGCTCCCTTTAATCCTGGGATAACCTTCAGCGCCCACACGCAAAATCGCTGCTGCGCAGCGTTATGAACAAGCCATGCACCATGGGAAAGAGCTCAGAACCGGCTGTATTCGTCGGTTCTGAGCTCTTTCTTAGGTTCATTACTATTCACACCTATCTCGACTTTTCTATGGGAAGCTTATATTCGTAACTATTCCAGTTCGCGAATGACATTCTGCGCAATTTCGCGCTTGGTGAGCGAGTGGTTCATCGCCTCCTGCTCCAGCCACCTGTGCGCTTCCTCCTCGGTCATGTGCTGCTTTTCGATCATCAGACACTTGGCACGCGTAATTAGTCCCATATCATCCAGACGTCTGCGGAGCTTTTGATTCTGCTCGTTCAGCATAAAGATCTTCAGCCGCATCGCATCCATGATGCCGACGGCTTCCAAGAGAAGCTGGCCCTTCAAAGGTCTTGAGAGCACAAAGACTCCGCTTCCTCTCACCTTGTAGGTTACCTGATGATACAGCTCCGCCTTCACCAGCAGGAGCACCGCAATATCTCTTCCGTCCGCGAAATCCCTCGCCGACTCAATGCCGAACTCATCCGGAAGCGGTGTGTTGATGATAACCAGACCGATCGTTCCATCCGCCAGCACCCGTCTGGCATCTGTGATCGAGGCCGCATACAGCACCTGTTCACAGGTCCCTTCTATAATTTTTCGAATCACCGCATAGCTGTCCTGTCCTGCGGACACCACCAGCACGCGGCTGCGTTTCGCATTCGAAGCCATATGGCTATCCGTCCTTTGCTTTTATCTGCGGCTGCAGTATGCATTCAGTACCGACTCCGGTACATGACTTTTTACAAGGTCACTTCCTCTGGCGCAGGAGATTGCCTCGTCAATGTGCCGGGGTAGCTTCTGCAGCTTGTCTGTGAGGTCCGGATCCGCCTTGTACAGATTTACATTCATCGGAAGATCCGGACGCATCGCGCCGGCGATGCCGTCCAATCCCGCATAGATAACCAGTGCGAACGAAAGGTACGGATTGGCCATCGGATCCGGGGAGCGAAGCTCAAAGCGCCGGCGATCCGCGCTGGTTGCCGGAATACGGATCAGCTGTGAGCGATTCTGCTCCGACCAGCTGACATAATACGGTGCCTCCATCTGTCCAAGACGCTCATAGGACTTTTCCACCGGATTCAGGAACAAGGATATCTCCCGAATGTGCTTTAAAACTCCCGCCATGAACATTTCCGAAAGCGCCTTATTGTCCTTACTCTTATCAATGGTATCCACCGAAATATTAAAGTGCATGCCGCTGCCGGGCTCATCCCGCAGGGGCTTCGGCGAAAAGTCGGCGCACATCCCCGTCGTCTCTGCCAGATTCCGCACAGCCCATTTTACGGTGGCCGTGTTGTCTGCCGTTGTCAGAGGATCTCCATAGTGAAAATCAATTTCGTTCTGTCCCGGTCCCTGCTCGTGGTGAGACGCCTCCGGCGTAATCCCCATATCAAGGAGTGCAAAGCAGATATCTCTTCGAAGATTCTCTCCCTTGTCATCCGGTCCTACTGCCATATACCCGGCTCGGTCGATCGGCTCTCCGGTCGCTTCGCCCTTTTCATTGCGTGCGAAGGCATAGAACTCCAGCTCCGGTCCAAAATAGACCTTCACGCCCATCTCCTTTGCCTTCTTCACAGCCTGCTTCAGAATAAAGCGTGTATCCTTCTCATAGGGAGTACCGTCCGGCTTATAAATATCACAGAACATGCGGCATACTCCGCCGTCAAGAGGG
>CAVBQH010000322.1:0-2618 GCA_963597485.1 Acutalibacteraceae bacterium | reverse complement strand
ACACAGTTCTGGCAATACAAGGTGTTTCGCGATCAGATGGTAAAGCTATGGGGAATCATTGCAGAACGGTATTGCGATGAGACACAGCTGCTGGGCTATGATCTGTTGAATGAGCCATATGTGATTTCTGATCGACAGCCAGAGGATGATGCGCAGTTGATACAGGAGTTCTATGAATCTGCGACTGCTGAAATCCGGAAGAAAGATCGAAATCATATTTTGTTCTTAGAGGGTGATCATTTTGCGATGCGCTTTAACTGCATTTTGAGGATATGTGATGAACAGACGGCTCTGATGTTTCATTATTATCCAACCGTGTGGGATGCAACACTCTACAACAAGGATTATCCTGCAGACAAGAGGAGAGAAGTATTCGAGAGAACGTTTGAAGAACTTCTGGAGATCCGTGAACGGTTTCAAAGACCGGTGATTTGCGGTGAGGCCGGATATGAGACAGACTGGGAAGATTTGGATTTTACAGCCATGTTGATAGAAGAAACCATGCGGCTGTTTCGGAAATATCGAGTATCTTTTACCTTGTGGAGCTATAAAGATGCTGCATTTATGAGCCTTGTTTACCCGAATTCTTCGACTGACTGGATGAAACTTGCCGGAGAATTTCGTGCGGTTTGGGATCATGATGAGGAGACTGTAATATCAGAAAAGGAAGTAGATGGCTTCTGTAAGAACAGCGGATTATCGGCAGACCGTGAGGAACGCGATATTCTGACATTCCGGCAAAGAGCCATCCTCTATGCTCTGGAGCAAAAACATCTATTGGAGCCGATACTGCAGACAAAGGACGCAGAATGGATGCTTACAATCCCGCAATCCTTTGTGTATGAGAATTGTGAGCATTTCAGGCAATATGAACTGCTGCTGAAAACCTTTGCTTTCGACTGATATTTGGCGAGAACGTCAAATGAGTAAAAGAGAAGCTTTGCAGCAGCGGTTTTTCGAATGGGCTCTGAAAAGTTTCATAAGATATACATATTGTGAGGTCACTTCCTTGAAAAATGCAGAAATTGTACTGAATTTAGCCGGCAACTGGAAAATGCGTGCAGAATATAAGGACATTGATACAGCAAATGCTGAGAGGGTACGCAGGCTGGATCGGAGTGTCAGAGAAGACATCCAGATTAAGAATGTTGGTGATCGCGGCAAGAAAAAGATCTGGCTTTCAGAATACGGTTTTTTAGATGCGGTGCTGCCTGGAGATGTCACGGATATTTTGGTACAGCAAGGTGTAAGCAAGGAGCCGCTTGAGGGTTGCAGCCCCTATGAGGGAAGCATTGTTCCTGATGCTGCGTGGTGGTTTATCCGTACATTTGAGGTATCACGTGAACTAATGGAGGCGGATGAAATCATACTCTTTCTTGAGCTTGTGGACTATCATGCGGATATTCTGATCAATGGCATTCCATGCATTCAGCATGAGACTGTTTATCGACCCGTTTGCGAGGATGTTAAGGAATATCTGAAGGAAGGGGAAAATGAGATACTTATACGGTTAACCGATGGCTCGGAGGAATTTCATGTCATGACCAGACAGAGCTGGTTTACGGCAATGGATTACTGCGACAATGACACGCGTTTTTTTCTTAGAAAGCCGCAATACGTTTATGGATGGGATTGGTGTCCGCCAACGCCAACATGTGGTATCGGCGGTCGAATGGGACTGATTGGAAGAAGCGGAGCATATGTGAATGCATACCAGCTTCGGACGATTGAGGCAAGGGAAGACGGCACGGGTACAGCACAGCTGTGCCTTGAAATTGACAAAACAATCGAAGAGGCTGCTGAAGATGCATTTCTTTCGGTACACATTTGCAGCAGAGAAAATGGAGATAGTCTGTTTGCGTGTACGGAGGAGCTGTACCTTTCGGGCGGACGGAATTATTATGAGCGGCAATTTCCATTTGAGCATGCGCAGTATTGGTGGCCAAACGGATGTGGGAAATCATCGTTGTATGAGGTCCAGATCTCTATAAATTGTAGGGGGTATCATTCGGTATTCTGTGACAAGTATGTGGGGATTCGGCAAATTACGGTTGACCAGCGGAAGATCGATGAGGACAGCAGATATTTTGATGTGCTTGTGAACGGGAAAAGGGTATTTTGCCGCGGAGGGAACTGGGTGCCTCCGGATTCCCTGTATCTTCGAACACCGGAAAGAAAATACAAAGAGTTAATTGAAGAAGCCGCAAGATGTAATTTCAATATGCTGCGTATCTGGGGTGGTGGTCTATATGAAACAGACTGTTTTTATCAACTGTGCGCAGAGCACGGGATTATGCTGATTCATGACTTTATGTACAGCTGTGCATTTTATCCGGATGACGAAAGCTTTGGCCGAGAGGCAAGGGAGGAAGCAAACTATCAGACGAGACGGCTTGCACACTTTCCGTGTATGGCGATATGGAGTGGCGGAAATGAAATACATGAGAGTGTAACCGACTGGTTTGGAAGAAGACCTCCCAGATTTTGGGGGAAACGAATTCACAATGAAATTCTTCCGGAAGTTGTGCATCAGAATTCGCCGTTTCTTTTTTATATGCCATCGTCACCATATTTTGGATGTCCAACAAAGCGTGTGATGGCGGGGGAATATCCAGACA
>CAVBQH010000321.1:0-2624 GCA_963597485.1 Acutalibacteraceae bacterium | reverse complement strand
TCCATGCTGATTTTGATGCCAGCCCCCCTTGCCAACGATTTTGTTACACATACATTTTATCCACTGTCGGTTGATAATTTTGTCGGACAACTGTATAATAAAACAGGAAATAGTTGGGAATACCATGAAACCCGAGTTTACTACCTTAAAAGTATAAAACGGACACTCGCTGCAGAGTGTCCTGAAGGACTCCACACCCACTAAATATCCGTTGATTCGCACGATACCAAAGCTTCTTCCGTTACTCACGGAACTTTATGACTTTTGAGAATGTCCGTTTGGAGTTTGGAAACCGTGGTGTCGGTGAGGCGCGAAAGCTAATCCGCGAAACGCTGGAACAGTATCGTCCTCCGCAGATACCTCTTACGGATTTGGAAGGAGTGCTTCTCGCCATGCAGCAAGCCTTCCTGATAGCAAAACGGGAAGCACGGGAGAAGTTCGCGCCGAAGAAGGATAAGACGCAGAGCGAACCATTTGAATAAAGGGTGTTTCTGAGGCTTTCAGCACATTCCTGCCTGTTAAGAAGATCATATGGGAACCGCCATGTCGTAACCTACACAATTCTGCAAAGGCGTCGGACGAACAGGCATGAATGCAGATTGAAGCCTCGAAAGGACAATATCAGGATGAACAACAACGACTATAAAGAAGCCCTTTTCTATGCCGCTTCCATCTTTAACGAACGCTTGGGAACGGAGTTCAGCGAGGACAACCTTGTACTGCGCTGCTTTCAGACGGAAAACCAGCAGGAAGTCTTTGAACAGTTCTGCAAGCAGTATTTCCCGAACCGCCTGACAGACCGATACAAAGAGGACGGCTATTTTGACTTTCACGCTTCCGCTTTCGTTGGCAAAGAAGACGGCGTGGACGGAATCCTGCTGCGGACAGACATAGCACGTCATCCGGCAGAGTTGAAGCACATTCTTCTGCATGAGCTGGCGCATATCTTCTGCACCCGCAACGAGATTGACGGAGATAATTTCTATGAGCGATACTGCATGGACGATACCATCAGCCGCGAAGAGGACGGAACCATTAACGCCGGATATGCGGTCTGGCGGGAACTCGCTGCGGAGCTGATCGCATTTGAGCTGGATGACAACTGCGACGTAGTTCCGCTCCGACGCAAGAAAGACCTTCTCAGCTATTACGAAGGAGAACTCCTGACCGGCAACGGGAAAATGGGCGTCAGCATGATTCTCTGCGAGGCGATGACCAGTGCTGAGGGCGAAGCGTCCATGACATGGGACGCTGCCAAAAGCAAGTTTGCACGGTTCAAGCCCTTTGATGATCCACTGTACAGGGACTTGCTGGAACTGGTTTTTGCACACGTTAGAGAATACTTTATCGAGATCGACCGCGACTTTATTTGTGAAATTGGATTTCTATATCTGAGCATTGCCGCGCAAGCGATGATTGCGTCCCTAAAGAACAGATTTCAGGAAGAATAGGCTGACTGATAGAGAGAAAGGACAGGCAACAATATGAAATACAAGCTGTTTCGCTCCCCCGGTGATCTGGACAAGGCAGTCCGGAAGCACGAACTGGTTGCCGTGGAGACCGGCAAAAGCGTTGATGATGTGGCAGACGCACTTATCCGTTCCGTTCGGGATGATCTTGCAGAAATGCCGGAGTATGCGCACAGCGAGACTGCCGCCTATGCGCCGGAGCCGCTCAAGTCGTTTCGCCGCGTGAGGCGTTACCGGTATGAGATGATGGGTATTGTCTACCCGAAGTACGCAGAAGAGAACGTCCTGATTGACTACGGAATTATTGAGGAAGAAGAGGCATGAGCAAGGAACAGTACATCGAGTTTCCGGAGGAATACACACGCCGGGAGCTGAACGCCCGGTATCGGGAAATCCCGCTGAAGGACACGACCTCGCGCCTCCTGCGCAAATATTTCAATGCGATGGCAAATCTCTACGGCGTCATTCCGCTGCACAAGGCGAAGGAGATCATCTTCTCCCTCAGCCCGAAGCTGGTGACGGAGGATGAATTTCTTGCCTTTGCGGAGATTGCCCGTCATGAGTGCGAGGACTACTACATTCTGGGCGGAGATGAGCTTTACACGGATGTCAAGCACACAAAGCCCCTCGACCGCGAAATCATTGACGTCACCCTGATTGGCGATTCTATTGACCTTTTCATGGAGACGAAGCGCAGTCAGCAGGACAAGCCCTATTATGCACCGGACAAAAAGCATCTGCTGGAATATGATAACCCCTTCTACTGCGAGGACACGCCGGAAAAGACTGCACTCCGCCGCTTCATGGAAGAACGGCTTAGTCTGAGCGGTGATAAGCTGGAAGATGCCTTTGACGATCTTCTCTACGGCGTCCGATCTGTTTCGGGCAGTGTTGAGGGTGTTTTGAACCACTTCGATAAAATGAACCTCCGCTTCCGGTCTGATCGGGACATGAACCGGTTTGTTGAACTTTACAGCAAATTCAGCAATACGACACGAATGCCCTGCAACCGTGGCTATACTCCGGATGAACTGTTTCAAATGACGCCACCGGAGGAACGCTTCAAGTCGCTCTCTCTGGGTCCGAACATCCGAAAATCTCTCCAAACCGGCGAAATGGACATTGAAGACTTTCGCAAGCAGATTCTCACGATGG
>CAVBQH010000320.1:0-2631 GCA_963597485.1 Acutalibacteraceae bacterium | reverse complement strand
TGGATATTCTGGTGCGGCGGAGCCGCTATTCCGGAAAAGTGGAAACCGCCTGTCCGGAATAGGAAACCGCTATGTAGCTTAGTCACTGGTGCGAGTTTACTCGCTTAATGCCGGATCAAGACCGTACACCTCACGCATGGACTTATAGTTCGTCGGATCGGTCGGTACGATATTGATCTTGTAAGCATCATGCTTGATCCTGTCGAGGATGGCTTCAGCAAGCGGGCTGTCATCGCCGCCGAGCTGGTCGTACCATCCGGATGGATCATACTGTGAGCAGAAGATGGTGGAAGATTTCTTCCGTCTCCTGTGGAGAAGTTCCAGGATGTCATGCTGTTCGGTCTCCGTAGGCTTAAGGAGGAGCCATTCATCAATGATGAGGAGAACCGGATTTGCATAACGGGCCTGAATCTTTTTATAGGTTCCTTCGTTCCGGGCAATTTCCAGTTCAAGAAGTAGGTCAGGCAGACGGACATATTTAGTCTTGAAGTGCTGCTTGCAGGCTTCCAGGCCGAAGGCGCACGCCATGTATGTCTTTCCGCTTCCGGTCGCGCCGGTGATGAACAGGTTCCTGTGCTCCGTGATATATTCGCAGGTCGCCAGTCTGTTTATAAGCTCTTTATTGAGTTTCCTGCCGGATATGTAATTGATATCAACGACAGCAGCGTCTGTCTGGTCAAAGCCGGCGTTCTTGATCAGCCGTTTGATGCCGTTGCTCTTGCGGTTGCTGTACTCGATATCGACGAGCATCCCGAAACGATCCTCAAAGGAGACATCCTTCATCTTGGGATCATCCTTCTGGGCGATAAAGGCATCTGACATAGAAGTCAGGCGCATTTCAATAAGTTTGTCGATGGTGCTTTGGTTCGTCATAGTTCCTTACCTCCTGTAATAGTCAGCGCCTCTTGTAATGGCGTGATTGTTCTGTGTGGTTGTTGTCACGGTGTGGGCGGCATCCGACGATACCTGCCTGTCCTGCCCGGCAGCTAAGATGTTTTTAATGCTCTTGTAGCTGGGCGATGCCGTATAGGTGAGAGCCTTTTCGCAGGCTGCTTCGAGTCTGTCGACGGAATATTTATCCGCCAGCTTCAATAACCCCATACAGCTTCGGTAGGACTGCTGTTCCACACGCTTGGAGGCAAGGAGAGCATTTACGACCTTGCTTGTATTATGACCGATCTGTGCAGCCCATCTGCGGAAGCGGTCGCCGTTCCATTCCAGATATTTCTGGTGGTCTTCCGGCATATGCTCCGTGACGGTGCTGTATTGCCCCTTGCGGCCGCGAAGACGGCGATGGGAAGCAATGCGGTTTTTGTTGTAAAAAATCTCAATGGTTGTTTCGGTTACCCGCACATCCACCTTGCGTTTGATGTATTCGTAAGGGACGGAATATAGCATCCCATCGACGGATATGTGATAATTGAACTGAACGGTGGCAGTTTTCCACTCCGCCAGTTCATACGGGGCAGCCGGAAGCTTGGCCAATAGTGGCAGTTCTTCGTAGCGGAAGATCTCATACCGACTGCCTTCTTTCTTTTGAAAAGGCTTGCGGCTGAATTCTTCCAGTTTCTTCCTGATGGCAGTGTTTAATTCCGCCAGGGAAAAGAACTGCTCGTTCCTGAGGGCTGCAGTTATCCACGTAGATATGTTACCCACAGTGCCCTCTGCATTGGGCTTGTCTTTCGGGGAACGTACCCTCGCCGGGATGATAGCCGTGTTGTAATGTTCGGCCATCTCATGGTACACGGCATTGATCCGCTGGTCATTCCAGTTCTTATTGTGGATGACGGCGGTTTTGCAGTTGTCGGGAACCAGGATGCGCGTGACGCCGCCGAAATAATCATACATATGTACATGCGCGGTTATCCACGAACCCTGTTTCTCGTCAAGGAACGCCTCAACGTAAGGATACTGGCTGTACGTAAGAACGCCGACAAAGATGTATGCAGGCGTGATCTCACCAGTATCCGGGTCGATAATGGATGCTGGATCCCCAGCCCAGTCAACCTCGGTCTGTTCTCCGGGCTTGCGATTTATGTGCATGGTAGCGCGGCGTTTCTGCTCATCTTGCTGGATGTAATAGCAGAACTGAGAATACATAAGAGGATTGTCGCCGGAAAGTCGGCATTCCTCCAGATACTCGGTCCAGAGCAGCTTTTTGTTTACGCCGTTTTTGAGCAGTTCTTTACGAACATACTCATAATCCGGCATGCGCCTCTTAGAGGCATCGGCCTGTTCCTTTTTTCCGGGGAACAGGAGCCCTTCAAGGAAAGCGTCCGTATAAGACGCAGGGAGCGGCCAGGAGACATTTTTCTCGTTGGCTGCCTTGAGGACTTTGCTAACAGTTTTCTTTGAGACTCCGCAGCTTAGCGCAATCTTCTGCTGACTCAATTTCAACTCAGGTTGTGCCAGTCGGATGATCTCACGGTACTTGGTCATGATGTTGACCTCCTTATAATGAATTTACGCTGTAAAAGCGCATGGATTCATTATAAGGTGATGGTTCTGAAAGGCGGTTTCCATCTCCGGAATCAGTGGTTCCCACTGACCGGAATGGCGGTTTCCTTCAGACCGGAATCACCGGTTTCCATGACCGGACAGGCGGGGTAAAACCGCCCGGAATACTCAAGC
>CAVBQH010000319.1:0-2638 GCA_963597485.1 Acutalibacteraceae bacterium | reverse complement strand
GTCTGCCGGATGATCTGGAAAAGCAGCTGCCGTCGGTTGAGGATATTCAGAAGAGGATTAAATAAATTGTGCAGATGTCATCTGCACAATTGAGAAAGCGAAAGTGAGGAAACAGCTATGGAACCCAGAAAGCTGACCAAAGAGGATATAGATAAGGTACGCGATATTGAAGGCTTCCCCATCGGCACGGATGAGGACATTATTGCCCTGTCCGATGCGCCGTACTACACGGCCTGCCCCAATCCGTTCATCGAGGAGTTCATCAAGGAAAACGGTACTCCCTATGACGAGGCAACGGATGACTATCATCGTGAGCCGTTTGCTGCGGATGTAAGTGAGGGAAAGAGTGATGCAATCTATAATGCGCATCCATATCATACGAAAGTGCCTTATAAAGCCATCATGAGATACATTCTTCATTATACTGAACCGAAGGATATTGTATTAGATGGATTTTGTGGAACAGGCATGACAGGCGTGGCCGCAAACATGTGTGCTCATCCCGAATTGATGTTTAAGGCAGAGATTGAATCCGATATGCCATATATACATTGGGGGAAAAGATATCCAATTTTGAACGACCTTTCTCCGGCCGCAACTTTTATTGCCCATAACTACAATGCAAAAGCCAATGTTTCTGCGTTTACCGAAGAAGCAACGAAGATAATGCATGAGGCACACAAAGAATGCGCGTGGATGTTTGAAACTGAACCAGACGAGAGTCTTGTCGGAACGTTCTTTGGAGATTTAAAAGGTGTTATTAATTATACAGTCTGGTCAGATGTTTTGATTTGTCCTCATTGTGGTGAAGAAATAGTCTTTTATGATGCAGCGGCAGATCATTCAACGGGAAAAGTGAGCGATAGCTTTGCTTGCCCAAAATGCCAAATGCAGTTAAAAAAAGGCGACTGTGAGAAGGCTCTTACGACAATATTTGACACATCGCTTAATGAAACTATAACAGTAATTAAGCAGAAGCCTGTACTTATCAATTATCAGTTTGGAAAGAAAAAATACACGAAGAAGCCTGATCAGCATGATCTGGATGTGCTAGAGAAAATTGATGAACTTACTATCCCATACTGGTTTCCTAAAGACAGACTATGTGAAGGTAGAGAAAGCCGTAGAAATGATAAAATTGGGATAACTCATGTGCATCATTTCTTTTACAAAAGGACTCTTTATGTTCTTGCTAAGATTTTTGACCTGATAGATAAGGCAGAAAACTCAGATTTGCTGCGCATCATGTTTACAAGTCAAATCATCAACATTAGCAAGATGAACCGGTATCGTCCTATGGTGTCTTTCCCGTACAATCCGCTAAGCGGAACCATGTACGTATCTTCGATGATTAGCGAAGCAAACCCATTTAACGCCTATGAGGGTAAAATTAAGAAATTTGCTGAAGCACTGAAAGACAACAAAGAAAACGCATACAGTATATCGACAGGATCAACCACACAGCTTGGTGTTCCGGACAAATCGTGCGACTATATTTTTACAGATCCCCCATTTGGCGACAATCTGAATTACTCGGAGTTAAGTTTCTTGTGGGAGGCTTGGCTAAAAGTAATTACGAATGGCAAGTATGAAGCTATCGTGAATACTGCCGTTGGAAAAGCATTGCCTGAATATCAGGAGCTGATGACACAGTGCTTTTCAGAATATTATAGAGTGCTAAAACCTAATCGATGGATGACTGTCGAGTTTCATAACTCCAAAAATGCAGTATGGAATGCGATACAAGAAGCCCTTCAAAAGTCTGGGTTCATTGTAGCTGATATAAGAACACTCGATAAACAAGGTGGTAGCTTTAAGCAAGTCAACAACACAAATGCTGTTAAGCAAGACCTCGTCATTTCAGCATATAAACCGAAAGAGAGTTTTCATAGGGATTTTCTTTCAAAAGCTGGATCAGAAGAAACAGCTTGGGCTTTTGTCCACCAACATCTTGATAACATTCCGGTTGTTGTCGTCAAGAACGATAAGATTGAGATTATTGCCGAACGCCAAGCCTACCTGCTTTTTGACCGCATGGTAGCTTACCACATCATGCAGGGCATTCCTGTGCCGTTGGATGCTACTGACTTTTATCGCGGATTGGATGAAAAGTTCCTGAAACGCGACAATATGTACTTCCTGCCGGATCAGGTTAATGAGTATGACACAGCGCGTATTAAAACGGATGTAGAGAACATTCAGTTCTCGTTGTTCGTGACCAATGAGAAGACGGCAATCTCCTGGCTCTATCAGCAGCTGGACGAGAAGATGGACGGCCCGCAGACTTACGCCGAGATTCAGCCGAAGTTCATGCAGGAGGTCAAGAGCGTCGATCGTTACGAAGCTATGCCGGAGCTGTCTGTCATTCTGGAAGAAAACTTCCTTCAAGACGAAAAGGGACGCTGGTATATCCCGGATGTCACCAAGGAAGGCGACGTTGCAAAGCTGCGTGAGAAAAAGCTCTGGAAAGAGTTTGAAGGCTACCTGAACAGCAAGGGCAAGCTGAAATCTTTCCGTTCCGAAGCTATCCGCGTCGGCTTCAGCCGCCTGTGGAAGGATAAGAACTATCAGGCCATCGTAGACATCGCCGAGCGTCTGCCGGAGTCCACCATCCAGGAAGACCCGAATCTGCTTATGT
>CAVBQH010000318.1:0-2645 GCA_963597485.1 Acutalibacteraceae bacterium | reverse complement strand
CCATCTACAACACGCATATGCACAAGCTGGCCATGGATCTGGACGAGATAAATTCTCAGTCCGGTGAAGACAAGGCGGCATCGCTGATCGTACAGAGTGAAGAGGGGAAAAGGTCCTTCAAGGTGGTGGAGGCACCGCCGCAAGGGCAGTCCTATGCCCATGATATCGCCGTCAAATACGGCGTCACCTATGAAATGCTGACGGGGCAGCAGTAGGGGGCATGGGGCATTGAGCAGTATTGTACTTTTCTGTGAGAAAAGGCATTGAATCGAAACATCCGGGTAAGAGTTTTACAAAACAAGGGGGTATAATCGTGATGAATGGGAGGATAGGAAGAATTGTTTGCACCGCTGCCGTTTTAGCAATGTGCATGCTGGTTTCTGTTCCGGCACAGGCCAAGACAAAATCAAAATCAAAATGCGCGATCTGTCACCATTATTATGCGAAGGAAGGAAGCAGATACTGCCATTCTCACACTTGTCACTGGAGAGGGAAGGGCAACATCACCTGCAGCGAAGGCATATACACGGGAAAGTACTGCAGCAAGCACATCTGTAAAGAGTACAATTGCGATGAGCCGGTCTATTTTGATACGGATGTTCAGGCCTGCAGATACCATTACAAAAAATACGAGTCACAGACAACGTCCAAGACATCTTCGTCGTCAACAGCGAAAACCTGCAAATATCCCGGCTGCAGAAACTATGGAGTCAGCTATAAAAAGGGCTATTGCAACAAGCATTACAAGCAGCTGTACGAGAAAAGAGACGATTATTATGATGAGGATCCGGAGAGCTATTATCAGGACAACAAATCCATGTACAAGTCCAGAAGTGAGGCCTATGATGATTGGGAGGACGAGTACGAAGAGGACTGAGTTGAAGTGACGATTCGGAACCGGATGGATTTATACGGCGAGATACTGCATAGGCAGAAGGAAAGTTTTGCAGAATAAAAGTTTTGCGGAATAAAAGGAGGAATACATGATGCATGGACCTGGACACGGACATGGCCCCGGCGGACCGGGGATGGGTGGTCCTCATGGACCTGGAATGGGTGGCCCTCATGGGCCGAGAATGGGAGGGCCCCACGGACCCGGAATGGGCGGTCCGCACAGACCAATGGGAGGAGGCCCCTGGGGACCGCCTCCGCCGCCGAGAAGAGGCGGCTGTGGGTGCTGTCTGATGCCGTTTGTGATTACGATTGGATTGATCGTAGCAGTGGTTGCGATGATTGTGTAAGAGCGTTTGTAGGAGAATTGCATGAAGAAAAGATTGGTTTTGGCTTTGCTGACAATCACTGTAAGTGCAGCGTGGTTGACGGGATGCGGCTCCACATCCGCTGCAACTGCGGAGCAGGAGACGTCCTCGACGGAAGCGTCGACAGAATCAGCGGAAACGGCAAAGAGCGAGGATGCAGCGCAGGATAATACTGCGGATCAGGATGAGACCACGGAAATTGCAAATCCGTGGACAGAGTCGGATGCGGAGGGCGTTGCGGAGGCAACGGGCTTTTCCATGATACCGCCGGATGGTGCGGAGAATGTTGTGTACAGCTATATGGAAGAGGGGAAGCTTGCGCAGATGAGCTATGACCTGGATGATGCGACATGGGTCTACCGCATGCAAATGGCGGATGAGCTGACCGATATTTCCGGTATATATATGGACTGGACCGGCGACGAGGGGACGGTCTCCGGGCTGGAAGCCATCTACTACGGACAGTGTGACCTCAATGATCAGACAGTGGATGATATACAGCTTGTGAACTGGTACGATGCAGTGTCCGGTGTGACATATTCCCTCTCAGCGAAGGGGGCGAGTCTGGACGGCATGGATATACAGGTCTATGCGGAGAATCTGTATGTGCCGCTGCAGGGCGATGCTACGGATGATCCGCAGGCAGATCGCGAGCAGGAGCTGAACGACTATTTCCTGGGTGAGCACGAGCGCAGCTATGATGGCAGCACACTTACCATAGCGGACAACGGAGACGATACCTTCCGCGTGGATTTGGATCTGTTCAGGCTGTGCAGCCTTGAGAACGGAACCGGAACCTTTGCAGAGCACAAGATGACCTTTACAGCGGTGGATCCGAGCGGAAAAGATATCTCGGCCGTGATCTACCGGGACAGCGACAACAGTCTTGTGGTAAGAATTACAGACAGCACCTGGGATTATCTGCCGAATGATGATGTGATTGACGGATTCGGAAGGTGACGCGAGATGGGTGCTGATAGGTATAAATAGACAATACTGAGAGACAATCGGACAGCCGGGAGGGGAAACCATGGCAATTGTGATGAATGAAGCAGCAGGGCGGATTGACCTGCATACCGGGCATTCCACATATCAGATGAAGATTGATGATAAGGGGAATCTGATTCATACATATTACGGCGGCCGTATCGGTGACTGTGATCTGTATGGGCAGCTTTCGTTTGCGGACCGCGGATTCTGCGGGAATCCGTACGATGTGGGTACGAAGGACCGGACCTATTCGCTGGACGTGCTGCCGCAGGAATGCAGCTGCTTTGGTACCGGCGATTACCGCATAACCGGGCTGCGGGTAAGAGAACCGGAAGGGGATCAGACGGCGGCTCTTCATTATGTGGACTGCCGCGTGGAGGATGGTCTGTACAGTAT
>CAVBQH010000317.1:0-2659 GCA_963597485.1 Acutalibacteraceae bacterium | reverse complement strand
GAAAAGATGCTTGAGCTTGCAGCACAGAATGCAAGGATTGTGCTGCGCCAGGACAAAGACCGCATCAGGCGCGAAGAGGAGCGTACAACGGGTGCGCTAAGGGAAATCGAAAAATGGCTGAATCTGCCGCATATTTATCGCATGGAAGCATATGATATATCCAATACCAGCGGTATGGAGTCTGTCGGTTCAATGGTGGTCTTCGAGGGCGGCAAACCAAAGAAAAATGATTACCGCAAATTTAAGATTCGCACAGTGCATGGACCAAACGATTATGCATCCATGCATGAGGTGCTGACAAGGCGATTTGAGCGCGCAATTAAAGAGGATGAAAATTTACACAATACGAGCAGCAAGGAGCACGAAGGCACATCTTCGCAGCAGTCTCAGAAAAATATCATCACAGCGGACAGTTTCTTTCGTCTGCCGGATGTCATCATGATGGACGGCGGCAGAGGTCAGGTCAATATGGCACTCGAAGTGCTTAATAAACTGGGACTTTCCATCCCTGTCTGCGGTATGGTAAAGGACGATCACCATCGCACAAGAGGATTGTATTATAATAACGCAGAGCTTCCGATTGACATACACTCTGAAGGCTTTCATCTGATCACACGCGTGCAGGACGAGGCACACCGCTTTGCCATCGAATATCACAAGAGTCTGCGCGGTAAAAAAGAGATTCACTCTATTCTTGATGATATTCCGGGCATCGGCCCGAAGCGCCGCCTTGCGCTGATGCGTCAGTTCGGCGATATCTATGCGATTCGCGAGGCAACCATCGCACAGTTATCCGATGTCGAGGGCATGAATGAGCGCGCCGCCGAGGCGGTATATGAGTTTTTTCGCAGTTCACGGGAGGATACTTGAATTAGCGGTGAGACGGACTGCTTTTCTTTTATTCAGGAGTTTACAAAACTGGCATCAGTTGATACAATAAAGGCAGCAAAAACAATTCCCAAGACGAATAAAAAAAGGAGAAAAATCTATGAGCGGAGTTACGATTTCAGCATTGATTAAAAAAATGAATCTGGAACTTTTGACAAAGGAGATCAACACCGACAAAATTAAGCTGTACCACCCAGATGTCAATCGTCCGGCATTGCAGCTTGCAGGCTACTATGAGCACTTTGACCGTGAGCGTGTACAGCTGATCGGCGTGGTTGAGTTTACTTACATGCAGAGCATGAGCGAGGAGCAGCGTCTTGAAACATACGAAAAGCTGCTTTCAAGTGAGATTCCGTGCATCATTTTTTCCACCAATAACTGTCCGGGCGAAACTTTCTTAAAGATTGCGAGCAAGTATAAGGTTCCGGTTATGTTGTCCGATAAGAAAACATCGCCTCTGATGGCAGAGATTATCCGTTGGCTGAACGTTCAGCTGGCACCGACGATCTCCATCCATGGCGTACTTGTCGATGTATATGGTGAGGGCGTGTTGATCACAGGCGAGAGTGGTATCGGAAAGAGCGAAGCTGCACTTGAACTGATCAAGAGAGGTCATCGTCTGGTATCGGATGATGTTGTTGAGATCCGCAAGGTAAGTGATGAGACGTTAGTAGGAAGCGCACCGGATATCACAAGACATTTTATTGAGCTTAGAGGCATCGGAATCATTGATGTCAAGACACTGTTTGGTGTCGAGGCAGTTAAGAATACACAGTCAATCGACATGGTAATCAATCTGGAAGATTGGGATAAGGATAAGGAGTATGACCGTCTGGGTCTGGAAGATCATTATACCGAGTTTCTTGGAAATAAGATCGTCTGCCATAACATTCCGATTCGTCCGGGCAGAAACCTTGCGATTATTGTAGAATCAGCGGCTGTCAATTACCGTCAGAAGAAGATGGGTTACAACGCAGCCAGAGAGCTGTATAATCGTGTACAGCAAAATCTTGCCAGGAGAGATGACGATTAATGGAACAGAAAAAACAACTGGAAGGGAATTTGAAAGGGGAATTATTGGAGAGACAATTACAGGAAAAACAATTACAAAAAAAAGATGAAAACAATCAATTTGATGAGGTAACAAAGCAGCTGCAAGCCGTTTTAGAACCGGAAAATCTGCTTCTTGATGAGCCGATGAAAGGTTACACGACATTTCGTGTAGGCGGTCCGGCAAAGTGGATGGCAGCACCAGAGGACGAGCAGCAGCTTCGCATCATCTTAAAAATCTGCAAAGAGACAAACACGCCATACTTCGTTCTTGGACGCGGCAGCAACTTGCTTGTCAGCGATCGCGGCTTTGACGGTGTGGTGATCAATTTGCGAAAGAATTTTACGAAGATTACAACCGACAAGGAAGCGAAAACAATTACGGCAGAGGCAGGAGCATCCCTTCCGGCTGTATCGCAGGCAGCACTATCTGCCGGCCTTACCGGATTGGAGTTTGCAGCCGGCATTCCGGGAACCATGGGCGGCGGCCTGTTTATGAACGCCGGTGCATATGGTGGTGAGTTAAAGCAGATCGTGACAGAGGCGGCTGTTATGGCACCGGATGGTGTGATTCGTTATGTACCAAATGAAAAGATGGAACTTGGACATCGTTTGAGCAGCTTTATGAAGACTGGCGAGATCATCCTTTCTGTCACGATGCAGCTTGCAGACGGCGATCCGCAAAGTATAAAGGCAATGATGGACGATTTTAATGCAAGAC
>CAVBQH010000316.1:0-2667 GCA_963597485.1 Acutalibacteraceae bacterium | reverse complement strand
AATGCCATCGGGCATTTTCGAGTATCAAAATCGAGATGGGTGCTAAACAATTACCATAATTTTAAAATCAGAGAGTTTGCATCATTTGGGTTTATCTGAGATTATGGATGGAAGTCTTGGATGATCCGGAATGTAGCGACAATTCAGCCCGAGGTTCTGTCAAAGGAGCCTCGGGTTATCGGCGGTATTAAGGGAACCCATTGTCCAAGGGGGGACGGAAACGGAGGACCCATGATTAAGCTATCTCCATCAATCCTTGCAGCAGACTTTAATTGTCTTGGGGAGCAGATTGCGCAGACAAGAGAGGCCGGAGCACCATGGGTGCATATCGATGTTATGGATGGAATGTTTGTTCCGTCCATTTCCTTTGGGATGCCGGTGATCCGCAGTATCCGAAAGCAGACAGAACAGTTTCTGGATGTGCATCTTATGGTACGTGATCCGGAACGATATATTAAGAATTTCGCGGATTGCGGGGCAGATGGAATCACCTTTCACCTGGAGGCGGCACCGGATGTAGGGGCTGTCATCGCGGCTATTCGTGAGCAGGGGAAGCGAGTGGGGCTGGCTATTAAGCCGTTTACCCCTATACAGGAGGTTCTCCCTTATCTGGAGAGAATTGACATGCTCCTGATTATGACGGTGGAGCCGGGATTTGGAGGACAGAAGTATATAGAAACCAGCACCCGCAAGATTCGCGAGGCACGGGCTCTCTTGAATAAGCTGAATCTGGACACCGACATTCAGGTGGACGGCGGCATTATTCGGGAGAATGTTGACATTGTGCTGAACGCCGGAGCAAACGTCATTGTCGCGGGATCGGCGATTTATCACGGTGATGTACGGCAAAATACGACCGGCTTCATGGAGCATTTTCGCAGCCGCAGTGAGGGCTGTCTGGAGTTCAAAGCGTAAGATTCACTATGGTATAACTCTTCTTGCAGGCGAGCCTGCATTGAGGATACAGATCTTTTGAAACGGATATCCTGTCGCTATGGCAGCAGAAAGGACGGACAAAAGCAATATGACGCAGCATATGACCAAGATTGACCGCAATGCACCTTGCTGGTGCGGCAGTGGGAGAAAGTACAAGGCCTGCCACATGGATTTTGATGAGAGGATCCGTGAATACGAACGAAAAGGTCACCTTGTTCCGGACAGAAGTCTTATCAAGACACCAAAGGACGTTGAGGGCATCCGGGAAAGTGCTAAAATAAACATCGCTGTTCTGGATGAGATCGGCGACAAAATCCATATCGGTATGACAACCCAGGAAATTGATGATATCGTGTACAACACGACCGTGAAGATGGGCGGGATTCCGGCGGATCTTCATTATGAGGGATATCCGAAGAGCGTCTGCACATCGGTAAATGACCAGGTTTGCCACGGCATTCCCAGCAAAGATGTTGTTCTGAAGGACGGAGATATTGTAAATGTGGACTGCTCCACCATTCTTAATGGCTATTTCTCGGATTCATCCCGCATGTATATGCTGGGGAATGTCCGGGAGGACTGGAAGAAGCTGGTGCAGGTTACCTACGAATGCGTAGAAAAGGGAATTGAAATGGTGAAGCCGTGGACATTCCTTGGTGATATGGGGCACGCGGTTCATCAGCATGCGCTGGATCATGGCTACAGTATAGTGAAGGAAATCGGCGGGCACGGATGCGGCCTGGAATTTCATGAGGATCCATTTGTAAGCTATGTTTCTGCGCCGGGGACAGAGATGCTGATGGTGCCGGGAATGTGCTTTACCATCGAACCGATGGTGAACATGGGCACCGACGAGATCTTTCAGGATGAGGACAACGGCTGGTCCATTTACACAGCAGACGGGAAGCCGTCGGCACAGCGCGAGGTACAGGTGCTGGTTACAGAGACCGGCTGTGAGATTCTTACTTATTAGTGCTGCCGGAAAACGGAAATCCAAAGCCGGGACACGCCGGAGACGGCAGTTTGCTGTCTGTTTGGCACAGCGGGCCCGAGGTATTGTTAACAGTACTGTGACACGAGGAGAAATACAGAATGCAGAATAAAGGACCTTATTATATTACAACAGCAATCGCCTACACCTCCGGAAAGCCGCACATCGGCAATACATATGAGATTATCATGGCGGACAGCATTGCACGCTACAAGCGGGCGGACGGCTATGATGTGCATTTCCAGACCGGCTCCGATGAGCATGGGCAGAAGATCGAGGAGCGTGCGGCACAGGCCGGCAAAACACCGAAGCAGTTTGTGGACGAGGTCGCCGGAGAGATTCGCCGGATCTGGGATCTCATGAATATTTCATACGACCGCTTTATCCGTACAACGGATGAGGATCATGAGCGGCAGGTTCAGAAAATCTTCAAAAAGCTTTATGACAAGGGTGATATTTATCTGGGACAGTACAAGGGTATGTACTGCACTGAGTGTGAGGCGTTCTATACGACTTCTCAGATTGTAGATGAAGGAAAGTGCCCGGTCTGCGGAGGGGCTGTGCATGAAGAGAACGAGAATGCATACTTTTTCCGCATGCAGAAATACGCACAGCGTCTCATTGATTACATCAATGAGCATCCGGAATTTATCCAGCCTGTCTCCCGCAAAAATGAGATGATGAATAATTTCCTGCTTCCGGGACTTCAGGATCTTTGCGTTTCCAGAACCAGCTTCAGC
>CAVBQH010000315.1:0-2676 GCA_963597485.1 Acutalibacteraceae bacterium | reverse complement strand
CAAATGCTTTGGTTCACGTAATGATGTTCGCAGAGTCATTACCTCACAGATTGAGCATCATGCTGTTTTGCATGCGTGTGAAGCTTTGCAGGTAGACGTTAAAGATTATCTTCCGGTTGATGGACAGGGGATTGCTTCGGCAGAAATGCTGTCAAAAAGACTGGAAACGTGTAATAAACCTGTCCCGAGTTGCTTATCGACATTGGTTTCTGTCATGCTGGTCAATAACGAGATCGGTACAATTGAACCGATCAAAGAACTTTCTGCCGTAGCCCATGCGCATGGGGCGTTATTCCATACAGATGCTGTTCAGGCGGTCGGGCATATCCCGATCAATGTCAATGAGCTGGGTGTTGATATGCTATCAGCCTCAGCTCATAAGTTTAATGGGCCTAAAGGCATTGGCTTCCTGTATGTTCGCAAGGGCACGCATATTAGCCCATACGCTGATGGTGGTGCGCAAGAACATGGAATGCGTGCCGGTACAGAAAATGTGCCAGGTATTGTTGGCATGGCAACAGCATTGAAAAAGAACTGCGAAGTGATGAAGCAGACTGCCGAGAAACTGTGCGCGATGGAGCGAGTCTTTCTTGACTGCCTTCACATGGCAGACGTTGATTTTATAAGAAATGGTGCAGAAAACAGAACGCCGGGAAATATCAGTATTTCCATTCGTGGTACAAGCGGAGAGATGCTGCTTCATAGGTTGGATTTAAAGGGAATCGCTATTTCTACTGGTTCTGCCTGTGATTCGGTAAATACCCAGGTTTCACATGTCATTAAAGCGATAGGTGTACCGCGGGAATATGCAGAAGGTACGATACGCATTTCGCTGGGGAAAGAAAACACAGAAGATGAGGCCCGAATGATAGCGGAGGCTATTATACAAGTGTTGAAGCCTGCTGAACCACAGAAATAATAGGCTATTGGGAGGGCAATAAAATGTCCGACACACGAAAAAAGGCTTCTATGTCTCAGATACTTTCCGACATCAAGCCGTACATTACAAAGAAATTTATGTCGTCACCATGCATCCATGAAAACGACATTCCGGCTATCTGTCAACTTATCTTGCCAAGATACAAAAATGTGACTTTTCAGCAGGGCCTGACGAATGGCAAGCCAGATTTTCGGATTCAGGTGAAGGGGCTGTTTGGGACAGAAGAGAAGCGCTTTGAGGTTTTGGCTGGTGACAGGAAGAAAAGTATAAATCAGAAGAAGGATGACTTAGCCTGGATTGACCGGTTGGAAGAAATAGATGCAGCATTAGATGATTTCTGATTGTATACAAACGGAGGCGCAACATGAGTTTGACAGATACCAGCCGGTTTATATCGTTGATCCTGCGTCATAAGCCGGAAACCATAGGCATTTGCCTAGACGAACATGGCTGGGCGAAGGTGGATGAGTTGATTACCGGCATTGCGAAAACACGGCCCTTTGATATGGAGATGCTGGAAGAAATCGTGCGAACGGACGGAAAGCAGCGGTATTCCTTCAATGAAGATAGAACCTTGATCCGAGCGAACCAGGGGCATTCCATTCCGGTGGATGTAGAGCTGGAGCAGAAGCTGCCGCCGGATATTTTGTGGCACGGAACCGGAGAAAAATATGTCGCATCTATTGATGAGCAGGGATTGCTGCCGAAATCACGACTGTATGTGCATTTGTCCGGCGATTATGATACCGCGGTGAAGGTCGGGAGCCGGCATGGAAAGCCGATCATTTACGAGGTGAACACCAGGCAAATGCAGGCAGATGGCTATGTAGTTTATCAGTCTGTGAACGGTGTATGGCTGACAAAGCATGTGCCGGTGAAATATTTGAAAAAAGTAATGCATGAGGATTAGACGGTGGGGCACTGAGAATGAAGCAAATGTACGATAGATGGACAAAAAAGGATATCCGGGAATCAAAAGAACGGATACAGCACCTTTATGTGAAGGCTCCGATTGATTATCGCTTCCTCTGTGGCCATGCTATCCAGAGTGAGGACGATATAGACGCTCTTGATTATTATATGCTCGGAGTATGGCTGGTTCTGCACAGAAAATATGTAGACTGGTCTCGGAGTAAATCATTTGATCTGGCAGAAATCCTTGAATTCATGCGGATATATGGGATGAGGATTCCACGTTATATCAAACGGACGAGGTTCTATCGTGTGAAAAAAGACGTTTTGCTGAAGCTGCTTTACGGAGCTGGAAAACGAGACGCAGAAACTGTGCAAACAGGAGAGGATAAATCTGATGGCGACCGATGAAATGGATGCAGCTATAAAGGAAATCGCAAAAGAGATCCAAAGGATACAGGATATGGCGTATATCAATTATAAGCCGCTTGTTGACAGCATTGTCACGAGAAATGCATCGGAGGATGAAGTGGAGCATTTGTTGGATTACATGCTTGATGTATGTCTTGATGAGAAAATGCTCGGACTATTTAAGCGAGTGTGCAGACGATATTATAAGCAGTATCCGGAAATGATTGCATCAGAAATTTATACCTATAAAGAGCTGTATGATGATTAGACAATGAGATGGGAGCGATGAAATATGACAACAGAAGAGTATAAGGCAGCAGCGGATTTCTGGAAAACAAAGGAACGGAAGGAAATGCCGGTGG
The DNA here is from genome assembly GCA_963597485.1 of Acutalibacteraceae bacterium. Classification (GTDB taxonomy): domain Bacteria; phylum Bacillota; class Clostridia; order Lachnospirales; family Lachnospiraceae; genus CAG-791. The sequence goes on along the minus strand of CAVBQH010000315.1, from coordinate 51 downwards.
AGGAGCTGAAGCCGGTTATGGAGGAGTTCATTCGCAACAGTGCTGTCTGCG
>CAVBQH010000314.1:0-2696 GCA_963597485.1 Acutalibacteraceae bacterium | reverse complement strand
CTGAGGCACTGTGCCGCGGGCTCTCCAGAGAAGAGCTGCACAATCTGGTTGACGATGTTTTTGATGAATACGAATCGTGGATTGCGGCGGCCGCAGAAGAGGATTGATAAACAGACATTCAGATGACAGCAGGAGGATATGTATGGGCATTCCCTATACAAAAAATGCAGAAGAAGTATTGCGTCTTGCAAAAGAGGCGGCTGCAGAAATCGGCAGCAGCTATGTCGGAACAGAGCATCTGCTCCTGGGACTGATTCGGGAGCCGGAGGGCGTTGCCTCTCAGGTGCTGAAGATTAATGACATTACGGAGGAGAAGCTTCAGGATCTTCTGGTATCCCTTCGCCCGGAAAAGGGCAGAACAGCAGTACTGGACCGCGACGGCTTTTCACCGAGGCTCCAGGATTTGCTGGACGGAGCAAGAGAGCTTGCGGAAGAGGAGTATCATGCTAAAGAGCTGGGGACAGAGTATCTTTTGATGGCCGTCATTCTGGAGCGGCAGAACGTAGCGGTGAAGCTGATGGAGGCAGCCGGTGCCAACATCTCCAAGATCTATTTTGAAGTGCTGGCTGCGATGGGCGTCAACCTTCAGGAGCATCGGCACGATCTGCAGCAGGACAGCCCGGGAGGAGCACCGGATCGCAACTCCCCCGGCATGCTGGAGCAATACAGCCGGGATCTTACAGCATTGGCAGAAAGCGGCCGATTGGATCCTGTGGTGGGAAGAGAACAGGAGATGCAGCGCGTGATCCAGATCCTTTCCCGCAGGATGAAGAACAATCCGTGCCTGATCGGCGAACCGGGCGTTGGGAAGACGGCCATTGTAGAGGGACTGGCTCAGAGAATCGCGGAGGGGAACGTACCGGATTCGGTGCGGGGCAAGCGCCTTCTGACTCTGGATTTGTCCGGAATGGTGGCTGGATCCAAATACCGCGGCGAGTTCGAGGAGCGAATCAAAACCGTGATCGAGGAGGTGACGGATCGGGGAGATGTGATTCTCTTCGTGGATGAGGTTCATACGCTGATCGGAGCCGGTGCGGCAGAGGGCTCCATCGATGCCTCCAACATTTTAAAGCCGGCTCTCGCGCGAGGTGAGATTCAGCTCATCGGTGCAACGACCATTACGGAGTACCACAAGTACGTGGAGAAGGATGCGGCATTGGAACGCCGATTCCAGCCGGTCACGGTGGAGGAGCCGACGGAGCAGGAAACGGTTGCAATTCTGCAGGGCGTGATTCCCGGTTATGAGAAGCACCACGGCGTGACAGTCAGCGCAGAGGCGATCGAAGAGGCTGTTCGCCTGTCACAGCGCTATATCAATGACAGAAATCTGCCGGATAAAGCCATTGATGTTATCGATGAGGCGTGTGCCGCGGTTCGTCTGAAGGCTCCGGCGAAGAAAAGCGATCCGCTTGAACAGTTGGAGAAAAAGCTGACACAGGCCGATGAGAAGCTGGCAATGGCTGTGGCTTCCGGAAATGTGAGAAGTGCCAAAAGCGCCCGCAAAAAATATGAGGCCCTTCGTGCCGAATACGATGCGCTTCTGGAACCCTCTGCAGGGCAGGAAGAGGATACAAAGCGGCCCGTAGTAACTCCGGAGGATGTGGCAGGTGTGATTTCTGTTTGGTCCAAGGTGCCGGTAAAACGGCTTACGGAACGGGAGAGCGTGCGTCTTCTGCGGCTTGAAGATGTGCTGCACAAGCGCGTGATCGGGCAGTCGGATGCGGTGACGGCTGTCGCCAAGGCTATACGAAGAGGAAGGGTTGGCCTGCAGGACCCGCACCGGCCGATTGGGTCCTTCCTGTTCCTGGGACCTACCGGTGTCGGCAAAACCGAGCTTGCCAAGGCATTGGCAGAAGCGGTCTTCGGCGAAGAAAAAAACATGATCCGCGTGGATATGTCGGAGTACATGGAGCAGTATGCGGTCTCGAAGATGATCGGATCAGCTCCGGGATATGTTGGTTACGACGAGGGTGGACAGCTCACGGATAAGGTACGCAAGAATCCGTATTCAGTGGTGCTGTTCGATGAAATAGAGAAGGCGAATCCGGACGTGTTTAATGTCCTTTTGCAGATTCTGGATGAGGGACATCTGACAGATTCCAAGGGACGCCGGGTGAGCTTCCGCAATACCATCATCATCATGACCTCAAATGTGGGCGCCAGGAACATTGTGGATGCGCGTACCATTGGCTTTTCCTCCAAGCCGACGAAGGAGCAGGAATATGCGAAAATGCAGGAGGGAGTTATGGCGGAGGTGCGGAAGATGTTCCGTCCGGAATTCATCAACCGCATTGACGGCATTGAAGTGTTCCATGCACTGAGCCATGAGGAGCTTCTGAAGGTTACAACGCTTTTGTGCAATGAGCTTGCTGTAAGAGCCAAGGCGCAGATGGGGCTTACGCTTCGCTTTACGCCGGCATTAAAGGAGCATATCACCAGTAAATATGCGGACCCGAAGATGGGAGCTAGGCCGTTGCGACGGGCTATTCAGACGGTAATTGAGGATGAGCTGGCGATGCGCCTTCTTGCGGAGGAATTCAAGGAGGGGGACAGCGTCACGATTGGCTTCCGGAATGATAAGGTTACCTTTGATAAGAGGTAAAATGAGGCGATATGGCCAATAAAAAGCGGACAACAGCATTTTACTGCAAAGAGTGCGGCTTTGAATCTGCAAAATGGGTGGGACAGTGCCCGGG
>CAVBQH010000313.1:0-2730 GCA_963597485.1 Acutalibacteraceae bacterium | reverse complement strand
GCCCCTTATCAACACGGTAAAAACGTTCAAAGACACGCTTCTGATCTTCCTTTGCAATACCGATTCCGCTGGCATCAACGCGAACCATAAGTCCTGTGCTGTCCATTGTAATATCAGTCAAAACGAATCCACCCGGCCGATTATATTTGATCGCATTGCTCATCAGATTCGTCAAAATTCCCTGCAAATGGCTTTTATCCATATAAACCATATCGCTGCAGCAGTGAATTTCAAGGGAAACCTGATTCTCATCGGCTAACGGTCCAAGTGTTTTTTGAACCTCATTTACAACGCTCTTGACACTTAGCATCTCCTTCGTTGGCATGAGTTCCTTACTCTCCAGCCTTGAAATCATTAAAATGTCGTTGATCAGGCTTGTCATTTCCTCCACCTCAGAATGAATACGTCCCAAAAATTCCTTCTGCATCTGGGCATCAGATGCCATGCCACTCTGAAGCAATTCTGTATAACCACGAATTGCAGTCAGCGGTGTCTTTAACTCATGGGAGGCATTGCTGAAAAATTCCTGGCGGATCGTCTTTTCCTTTTCGAGCTTACGTATGTAGTCCTGCACACTTTTTGACATATCAGTAGTCGTATGCGCAATGATATTCAATTCTTCATATTGATATTCCGGAAAGTTAAAATCAATTTTCTTATCATAAATTCCTTCAAGCTTTCCGGAAATCTCAAGAAGTGGCTTTGTCACGGAATTTGCAAACTTATTGGTCAATACACCGGCAACAGACAATGCCAGCACAAAGCTAAGAACAATCGACGGAATCATCATACTCATCAGATCCGTAAGGACTTCATGACGAATCGACAATCGAATAACCTTTTGCTGTATCGGCGAACAGTATGCCGCATACAGCATACTGCCATGAATTGTGCTGGAATTTCGAGTCTGCGTTCCGAAACCGTTTTTAAACGCTTCCTTGACTTCTTTTCGATTCGCGTGATTTTCCATTGTCTCCGGATTATTCGCCTCGGAATCCGCCAGCACGCTTCCATCCTTGTCAATGATCGTAATGCGGTAATTATCATTCATCTCTTTTCCAATCGTGATCACCTGAGTCTCTAAGTCATCGCTGTCCCAGTCAATCGTGACATCAAGCAGCATCAGAACCGGCTTCATATCTTCCATCACGCGATGGCTCGCCAGACGATAATAAGACATACTGATGACAATGCTGCAGATTGTCATCGCCAGAATCAATACAACAATAAACCGCTTTACAATCGCCCGCTTCATAAGAAGTGCCTCTTTTCTATTTCATTTTATTTTTGGCTTACTGGTTTTCAAGTGCCTCATCTTCCTTTTGTGCCGCTTCACTTCTGTCAACGGAAACGGCATTGATCGCTTCTTTCATGATGGACTGCACTTCATCCTCACTCATCTGCATTTTCTCGGCGATCTCGGAAAGCTTCGGCTCACGACCAAGTTCCTCTGCCAGCTTTGTCATAACGACATTTAACACATTGACCGATGATGTCATCTTCTCAGCAGTCTGTTCGTTCTGCTTCTGAGCATCGGTGACGTTCTGCATTGCCATATGAACGGCACGCTCGCGGAGCTGCTCAAAATAGACGGCAGCATCGCCATCTGACGCCGGATGCGCCGCATAATTTTTCAATACCAGTAAGAGTGCCATGTTTCCTTCCTGAACCAAGTCGGAAATTTCGACATTCTTTCCGGTATAGTTGGCAGCCTCACGTACAACATATGCAAGACTTCCTTCTGCCAGACGCTTGATTGCTTCCTCACTTGGAAGATTCTTTAACAGTGTCTCGATTTCTTCCCTCGTGCACTCCGGAATCGCACTTAGTTCATCCAGATACATCTGATAAAACTGATTTTCCATAACCTAATTAATTGCCTTTCTGTAATTCGACTGCTTTTACCGCCCAATGACTGTCCCGTGAACCGTAACAAGTGTTACATCTGTTCATCAAACATGCAGACGTTTCATAAACTTAAAGACTGTGGAGTGTTCCATCACAAGCGGATCATTGTGTGCAAAGAATATCACACCATCTGCCGGTGCCAGAATCTCCTCTTTCACATCGCCTTCAAGCGGATCGATGATCTGTGCCAGCACATCGCCGACATGCACCTCTTCGCCTGCACTTTTGCGGCGAAGGAAAACACCAGGAACATCAGACATAATACTTACAAGCTCTTCCTCGCGAATGGTAGTAGAAATAAAACCGCCATGACAGTTATAGCGTAAAATTCCCATGCGGTTTAAGAAGCGAAGAATCGCGGATACTGCCTGTTTCGCACTCTGCTCATCAATACTGTCTGTCTTATTCGTGTATACAGAAAATGCGTTGCTCTCCCATACCTGCCAGTTATAATTTAATGTTGTCGTATCGATTGGGCGAGGCTTTCGGATGACAACATAAGGAAGTCCAAACAAATTTGCAAGACTGGCATTTTGATAACCCGTCTCCATCATACGCACATGCGCCACAAAATCACCCGGAATATAAAAGCTGGCAAGCTGAATGCCATGCTCATAGCCTTTTACTGCCTCGAACAGACCAGCTGCAATGCGCTGTGTCGTCTCACCCAGATTATAGCCGGGAAACATACGATTGATGTCCGTATTGTCGGACGGCCAGAAACGTTTTCCGACATTCATCGAATAGTGATTGACGGATGGAATTACGGTAATTCGCTTGCCTGACGCGATCGCTCCTTTTTGCTCAAGCTCTTTCAAACGC
>CAVBQH010000312.1:0-2758 GCA_963597485.1 Acutalibacteraceae bacterium | reverse complement strand
GTTAAAGGTATGGATGCATAAGTTTCGTTCGATGTGAATCAGATAAGATCAAGACGAGGCCAGCGCAACTGCAGAAAGTCTGCAGTCAGGTGGTATTCACGGAAATGAACTTCGTTATGCAATTGCTGCAGCGCTTCAGAAACCAGGTTACGCAAAAATAACCCTCCGTCGCCATCAGCTACATGCAGTATAGCAGAGGAGGCATGAATTGCCTATTGGAGAAATGCCGATTAATTCGGTGTTTACTTAGCTACATGATTTATACAGCTCGTATCAGGCTGATCGCGCACAGAATCAGCGAAACAGCCAGAAGCACATTGATAAGCTTCGTGTAGCGGTCAAAAAAGCCGCGCAGCACATCTCCGGCAAAGAGCCACACGAGGTTGCACATTGGGCCGGTAAACGGCAGGAACAGGCCGACTAAGAGAAGACTCCAGAAGGACCTGGAGTACGGCAGAACAAAGGCCGAAAGCTCTGTGAGGCAGCTCATCATGATCTTCACATTGGTGAACTGAACCAGAAGTCCCGTGTAGAAATTGCAGGAGCGATCTGCATCCTCCTCGTGCGACGCCTGCGGCAGTAGCATCTTCACTGCAAGAAAAATAAGATATCCTGCGCCAACATAGGCCAGCCACTTCACGGAATCGCCAAGGACACCGCCGATAAAGTAGCTCACCAGGACAGCACCCAATGCAATGATGCAGTATCCGGTGAACAGGCCTCTCCATTGCCGCAGAGCCGTCTTTCTGCCGTATCGTAGAGACGCATTCAGCGAGCAGAGATTGGCAGGACCCGGAGTGATACCGCCGATAAAACAGTAGAACAGGAAGGATGGAATCAGCGAAGCCGGCATAAGGAAACCTCCATGGATGTTAACTATTCGGAAAACTTGCATAATTATACGCGGAGCATTTTAAACTTGACAATAGGAGGGCAGAGAAGTAAATTTAACCTATCAAAAACGAAAGCAAATCTGAATGCTTTCAGGGACATATGATTATTTGCTTTTTGGGAGGGCAAATCATGATGAAAAAACTTCACAAGAACGAAAAAGGTTTCACTCTTGCCGAGCTGCTCATTGTTGTAGCAATCATCGGTGTGCTGGTAGCAGTGAGTATTCCGATTTTTACAGCACAGCTTGAAAAGAGCAGGGACGCTACATCTGTGGCGAATATCAGGTCAGCATACGCAGAGGCACAGGCTTCGTACCTGACTGAAGTTAAATCTGGAACGAATGTAGAAGTAATTAAGACGGCGGGAAAGGTTACTTCTGTTGTAGTAAAAAAGGTGAAATTTTCTGGTGTTCAGTCTGGATGGAGTGAGATGAAGACAGATCTTCCTAATGATGTTGATTGGTCTGCACTTACAGATGAGCTTGGTGGAAGTGCTGGTGAAAAGACACTTACATTCACTTATGGCGATGATGGAAAGATTACCCTTTCTGTCGCATAATTTGAAATGAAATGAAAGAGAGGTAAGCTTCATAATTTGAAGCTTACCTCTTTTATTGCTGTTCTTTGGCAATTGATTGTGTCAAGTATTTTGTGTAAACAGGTTCAGATCGCTGTAATAGCAGCATACAAACCGTTCCAATGAATCTTCGTTGGGAAACTGCTCTTTGGTCTTCGATTTGTGCTTAAGGCCTTTGTTGCTTCTCTCAATGAGGTTGGTGGGGGACAGGCTCCTCCTTATTTCAGTCGGAAACAGGTAGCACTTAAAGAGGACTCCCTCCGCTCCTTCGAAGATGCAGAAAAATCGTGACTATATCAAATATCGTTCGCAGAATTCCTTGGCTGTGATGATCTCAATTCCCTCAAATTCCTGCAAAACCAGAAGATCTCGATCTCCGCTTACAATGTACATTGCCTTTGCATCTTTCGCACAGCCGAGAAACTTATCATCATCCGGATCGCGGCTTAATTCAACAAATGTTTGCGGCTCCACAATCTCCAACGCCTGCACCAACGGTGTCAAAAGCTGTCGATTAATATGTCCCTGCTTTCGATCAATCATTTCCTGAACGATTTCCTGGTACTCCTCTATGATCTCCGCCGTTGCGCATGCCGTCAGCGTTTTCTCAACAATTGATTCCAGTATTTTTCTGGGAAAGCCGCCGAAGAAGACGCCGGAAATCAATACATTTGTATCAACGACTATCCTCATTTCCGCTTCCTCTGTCTCACAGATTTAATGATGTCGTTAACATCATCCTCCTGGTAACCGACGGCACCGGCCCACTCCTGTGCCTCATCTAAGGATGCTTTGAACTCCTCTGCTGTCGGCAATTTTAATGTTTTCAGCATAATCACATCACCGGAAGCATACGCGACCAACTTATCGCCAGTGTCAATAGACAGTAATTTACGGATCGCAACCGGCAACGAAATCTGTCCTTTCGAAGAAACTGTAAGCACCTGTGTATTCATATAGTATCTCCTCTCTTTTGTAAGAATTCCTTACTTTGATTGTATTATAAATCTTGCGGAATACAAGTCCTATTACGACCACAGGTTAGCAAGATGTAATGAACCCTGTTTCGTCACCAAACTCTGCATATGATCTTAGAAAGCAAACAACCTCCTGGCGGAATGTGTGTTTGGCAAGGTGTGGTGATGCAGAGATGCCTGATAGAATGAGGAGAAGCCCGGAAATAGGATTTTATGAGAGGCTTCGGGCATGATTGTGGGTAAATCCCCCTGCCTCTGACTACAAATTCATATTGAAAAAGCCACCTTGGCTCTTGTAAAGTATCAGCGAC
>CAVBQH010000311.1:0-2764 GCA_963597485.1 Acutalibacteraceae bacterium | reverse complement strand
ATTCTGTACGGCATCATTGATCCGAGAATCCGTATCACGGATACGCACGGAAAGAGACGGAAGGAGGCAAAAAAGGATGATTCGCAATAAGGCTTTGCAGAAAGAAGCGCCGCTGGCGGCGGCCGCCTCCTATGTTCCGGTGGAGTCGGACTTTGTCCTTAAGGACAATCAGGATCTGCTGGAGATCGACGGTAACTATGCGGCACAGTCCTTCTGGAAGGATGTCTGCCAGCGCTTTGTGAATAAAAAAAGCGCCGTGGTCGGTCTTGTCTTTGTGGTGCTTCTGTGCCTTCTGTCCATTCTGGGGCCTCACATGGTGTCCTACCAGTTTGCTGAGCAGACAGCAGGCAAGAACCTCGCTCCACGTATTCAGGGTGTGGAGTATCTGGGCATCTTTGACGGCTCGGAGACGATGACAACGACCACAGGCACCAAGAAGGTGAACGGCTATGCTGAGAAGCAGCTGTACGACACCTTCCACTGGTTCGGCACGGACAAATACGGCCGTGACATCTGGACCAGGACCTGGACCGGCGCCCGAGTATCTCTGATCATTGCTGTTGCCGCAACGATCATTGACATGGTGATCGGCATGTCCTACGGACTGATTTCCGGGTATTTTGGCGGAAAGGTGGATATGGTCATGCAGCGGATTCTGGAGGTATCCAACGGAATTCCGCGGCTGGTTATTGTGACACTGCTGCTGCTGATTCTAAAGCCCGGCATGCTGACGATTATTTTCGCTCTGATGCTGACGGAGTGGATCGGCATGTCGCGCATCGCACGAGCGGAAATGCTCAAGCTCAAGGAGCAGGAGTTTGTTCTGGCGTCGAAAACGCTGGGAGCGGGATCCTTCTTTATTATTTTTAAGGAGATACTGCCGAACATCGTCGGCCCCATCATCACGCAGGTAATGTTCTCCATTCCGACGGCCATTTTCACAGAGGCATTCCTGTCCTTTGTGGGTCTGGGCATTCCGGTGCCGCAGTGCTCCCTCGGGTCACTGATTTCGGAAGGATACAACAGCTTTACCACGCATCCGTACCAGATCATTCCGCCGATCATCGTGATGGCTCTTCTGATGCTGTCCTTTAACCTGATCGCCGATGGCCTGCGCGAGGCGCTGGATCCGAAGATGAAGGAGATGTGACGCATATGGAAGACAAGCAGAAAATTCTTGAAATCCGGAACCTGGACATCAGCTTTAAGACGGGGGCCGGCATGGTGCATGCAATCCGCGGCGTTGACATCGACCTTTGCAAGGGCGAGACGGTGGCCATCGTCGGTGAGTCGGGCTCCGGCAAATCGGTGACGATGAAGGCGGCCATGGGGATTCTGGCCAAGAATGCGACGGTGAATTCCGGAACCATTCATTTTACCTATACGCATGCGGATGGGAAGACGGAGACAGTACAGATTCTGGAGAAGGATAAAAAATGGATTCGCACCCATATCAACGGCAAGCGGATTTCCATGGTATTTCAGGATCCGATGACGTCGCTGGATCCGACGATGAATATCGGCAAGCAGATCATGGAGGGTATGATCTGGCACTATAAAATGAAAAAGGAAGACGCATGGACAAAGGCATGCGAGCTTTTGAAGGAGGTCGGAATCGAGGATGCGGCCAAGCGCATGAAGCAGTACCCGCATCAGCTTTCCGGCGGCATGCGCCAGAGAGTGGTCATTGCCATTGCGCTGGCCTGCGATCCGGATCTTCTGATCTGCGATGAGCCGACGACGGCACTGGATGTTACCATTCAGGCCAAGATCCTGGAGCTGATCAAGCGCATTCAGAAGGAGCGCGGCATTTCGGTCATTTATATCACCCATGACCTAGGCGTTGTGGCCAAGGTGGCGGACTATGTCAACGTCATGTATGCCGGCAAGATTGTGGAGAAGGGCACCATCAATGAGATTTTCTACGATCCGAGACACCCGTACACTTGGGGACTTCTGTCTGCAATGCCGGATCTGGAGACCGATGACGAGCGCCTGTATGCAATTCCGGGATCTCCGCCGAACCTGTTGCACGAGAAGGTGGGAGATGCGTTTGCATCCAGAAACCGGTATGCGCTGGTGGTGGATGAAAAGGCGGATCCGCCGATGTTCAAGGTGACGGATACGCACTATGCGGCCACATGGCTTCTGGATCCGCGGGCGCCGAAGGTGGAAATGCCTAAGGAGCTGCAGCAGCGCATTGCACGTATGAAGAAAGGAGCCCAAGCCTATGGCAGCGAATTATGATGCACAGCCGCTCCTTACGGTGTCAGGACTGAAGCAGTACTTTAAGGTATCGCGCTCCTACACAGTGAAGGCTGTGGACGATGTGAGCTTTGAAATGTATCCCGGCGAGACGTACGGATTGGTCGGTGAGTCGGGCTCCGGCAAGTCTACCATCGGGCGGTCGATCATTCGTCTGTATGATCCGACGGCCGGGAAAATTGTTTTCGACGGCACGGACATCGGAGGAAAGCTTGACCGCAAGACTTCCGCGATGCTGCGCACGCAGATGCAGATGATTTTCCAGGATCCGATGGCATCTTTGAATCCGCGCAAGAAGGTGGAGGACATTATCGGCGAAGGCCTGGATATTCACCACAACTATTCCTCCCTGGCCGAGCGGGATGCCAAGATCAAGGCCATTTTGAAAAAGGTCGGGCTGGCACCGGAGCATGCGTCCCGGTATCCGCACCAGTTCTCCGGCGGCCAGCGCCAGCGCGTCGGCATTGCCCGGGCTCTGATCATGAATCCGAAGCTCGTT
>CAVBQH010000310.1:0-2774 GCA_963597485.1 Acutalibacteraceae bacterium | reverse complement strand
CCATGATGCTGGCCATGATCGAGGCGGTGAAACGGGCGCTGGATTTTCTGCCCAATATAGAACTGGTGACCTTCCTGTTTCTGGTGTTCACCTTACTGCGTGGGAAACGAGTAATCCTCGTTTCCTTTGCTTTTACCGCCGCAGAGACCTTTGTCTTTGGATCCGGACTATGGGTTATTATGTATTTGTACATGTGGCCGCTGGAAATTGTTCTGGTTCTTTTGCTGCGCCGCAAATTCCCAAGACCGGCCGAGGGCTTTTGGTGGTACTGTATTCTGTCCGGGTGCTTCGGCTTATTCTTCGGTGCCTTCTGCTCCATACCTTATTGGATCCTCAGCGGCCCGAAGGTGGCTATTGCCTGGTGGATTGCCGGAATCCCCATGGACATCCTTCACTGTGTCAGCAATTTCACGCTGTGCTTTCTGTTGTTCCGCCCGGTGATGCGGGCCGCCGGAAAGGTTCTTGCCGTACAGGATTCCATCCGCCAAGAGCCTTGAATCATCAAAAGGTTATCCCTTGTTTTAAAGTCTTTCCTTGTTTTTTTCAGCCATTCGTGGTATTTTTACTTCATCTGTTAATTCGAACTAACATTTGTTCAGAAATACCATTTTGACTTGCGGCGATGCCGCAGGTCCCGGAAAGGAACCGGCGTTATGACCATCGGAAGATCTGCAGAGGACTACTTGGAAGCAATTCTCATGATTCATGAGCGGCAGGGCTATGTCCGTTCTACGGATGTCGCGGAGCAGCTCGGGATTTCCAAGCCCAGCGTTTCCAATGCCACCAAGCGCCTTCGGGAGAATAACTATCTGACCACGGATGCGGCAGGCATGCTGGTTCTGACGGAGTCCGGCCTGGCGATTGCCAGCCAGATTTATACCCGGCACAAGGTTCTGTCCGACTTCTTTATCAAGATCGGCGTGCAGCCGGAGCAGGCCAGAGAGGATGCCTGCAAGATCGAGCATGACATCAGCCAGGAGACCTTTGAAGCGCTTTGCCGCTATGCCGGCGAGCAGGCATGATGCATCCTCGATTGAATGTCTCCTGCTAATTGATTCAAAAGATCCGAAACCGGCACGCAATGTGCCGAACGCTGCTCCGCAGCAGCGATTTATGAACAGGTTCTGAACCGCCAGGAATAAAAAACAACGCCCCGTGAGGGCGTTGTTTTTTATTCCTGCGGCCTGTTCTCTTCTCTTGCCAGGTCCGCCTCGCGCACCCGCGCCCGGTATTCTCTCGGTGAGAAGTGCATCCGATCGCGAAACACGCGATTAAAGGTCCTCTGGGACTCAAATCCGGAATCAATGCAGATTTCCGTCACCGACTTGTCACTGTAATGCAGCATCCCGCAGGCGCAGTCCAGACGCATGTCATTCAGATAGCCGTTGAAATTCGTCGAGAAGACCGAAGAAAACACACGCGACACCGTATACTGACTGACATATAAGTGCTCTGCCATGCTCTTCAAGGTCATGGGTTCCCGGAAATGTGCCGCTGTATAGGCCACAATCTGATGCACCAGGTCTGTCTGGCTCTCATCCGGACGTGCCACAAGGCGGAGCCTTGGCAAGCTTTTGGCCAGGATCAGCATCACAAAGGACTGCTTCACAATCCGTTCCACCTCCTGTGAGAAGCTCTCCATCGGCTTCTGCGTAAGGTCCGGCGCAATCACCGTCTGACGATAGCGGACACCCTTCTCATCCTTTCCGTACTCCCTGTAGAGCCTGCGAAGTGCGTAGATAATATCCTGATCCACCTCGGCCGCCGGAATCACCGGATTCTCCGGCTGTGTATCCGAAAGCTTCTGCGCAAAAACGCCCGTCAGTGACAGTGAGGCCAAAAGATGCATATTGGCACAGATATCCGGATCCCCAAAGCACTGGGCATGATGAATCTTGCCGGGAAAAATAACTGCAAGATCCCCCTTTTCCATATGGTACAGTTCTTCGTCCACTCCGATTTCCAACGTGCCGTACAGAACATAGACGATTTCCACAAGATCATGAATATGTGGCTTAAAGTGTTTAGATGGCCGATAATATATCTCCAGATCGTTGGGGATCGACTCATAGATAGGTCTCATAAGCTGCCTCTTTTCCTGCATTTTCCGATCATTTTATCACCAGCAGGCCAAATTCACAGATTGCGATTTTGGCTAGTTTTCTGTGGATTATGGCACGTATTATAGCAAGGCGCCTGTTATCATACAACCATCGAGTGAGGCAAGGAACACAAACAGCTGGTTCCGATGATTGTTTCCCCGATATGTAAACGCCTATGCTGAACGGAATCGGCACCCCCCTCCGCCGGCCGTTCTGAGACGATAAAACTCCATAAATATTTCGGAGTTTTCCTTTTCCCCTTGCAGAAAGAGGCATCACATGCTCAGCATGTGATGCCTCTTTCACGTTCCCCGTATTTGTTACTGTAAAAAAACAGCCATCGGCTGCACACCTGCGCAAGTTTACTCGTGCAGATGTGTAGCCGATGATTTTTATTTATGATAGTGTCTGTGCGAGCAGACATGGTTATTCAACTCAGCCCCAGCAGATGAAACACCAGCATCGCCGCACCCATTCCCGTCAGCAGTACTCCGACAACCGCCTTTGCGGCAATCGGCCGCATTCGGTTTGCAAGCCGTGCCGATACCCCAGCTGCCGCAAGCGTTGTCAGCGCGCAGATCGCCAAAATCCGTGCATCCGGCACTCCCTTCAGGGCGAAATGCATCGAGGAGCCGAACAGCGCTGTAAAGGTCATAATCAGGACACTGGTGC
>CAVBQH010000309.1:0-2795 GCA_963597485.1 Acutalibacteraceae bacterium | reverse complement strand
CCAGCATACCGCTGCCTGTATATTCCTCCAGCCTTTGCTGCAGCGGGCTGTAGCCGGCGTTTTCTCTTGTGTCTTTTGATTGTGCCATATCCTTAACTTCCAAACTTCTTTTTTGCCCTCAACTATCGTCAGTCAGCTGCATGCTTTCCGCTCCCGCAATGATCCGGTCATGTGGCGTTTTCACGTATCAGTCTCTGGAACACATCTCCCCGCTCCTCAAAGTTTTTGAAATATCCGTAGGATGCCGCCGCATTCGACATAATCACGGCGCCGCCCTTCGGAGTAATCTCTCTGGCCAGCCGCACCTGCGCTGCCAGATCCTCAACATAGTGAACATTCGGGCAATCCTTTACCGACTCCAGAATGCGCTTTCCGGAGGCATAGGCCAGAATAAACTGATATTCCGGATGTTGACTGATAAAGTCAACCAATATATCGTACTCAATTCCGCGGTCCATTCCGCCGATCAGCAGGGTTTTCGCATTGGCAACACTGGTCGCCGCCCGAATCGCCGCCTCCGGAATCGTAGAAATGGAGTCGTCATAGTAATCAATCCCGTCAATGCAGCCGCAGTTCTCCAACCGGTGCGGCAATCCGCAAAAGCCCTTCAGCGCCTCACGGATCTGCGCGTCGCTGCATCCGAATACACGGGATGCAATCTCCCGGACAAACTTGGCATTCAGCTGGTTGTGCATGCCGGGCACCCGCAGATCAAAGTGCTCATCCGGCGATAAGGTAATCACATGCTTTACCGCCTTTGTTGCAATGTCCGGTACGTTTTCTCCCACAAAAAGGAAATCCCCTTCTCCCTGGCACCGGGTGATGCCGCACTTTGCTTCAAAATAGTGCTGCATTTCGTGGTACCGATCCAGATGGTCCTCGTACAGATCCAGGAACACCGCCGTGTGCGGTGCCGCCTGCAGGCGCTGGCACTGATGGCAGGACAGCTCGAACACTGCAAGGGAATCCTCTGTCATTTCCGGAAGATAGTCCCAGCAGGGCTTTCCGATGTTCCCCATCAGGAACGTTTTATGGCCGGAGCATGCGGCCAGCACCTGATACAGCATGGAGCTGGTGGTCGACTTACCCTTCGTCCCCGTAATGCCAACCGTCTGCGCACCGTACTCCTCCAGAAAAAGCTCTGTCTGCGAGGTAAACTTACGATTATCGAACGCCGGCGCATCCTCCTCAAAGCAAATGCCGGGACTGACGATGATAATATCGTACGCCTCATCCCGCACCTCTTCCCTTGTTCCTTCCAATACATCCACCAGGGCCGGCCGGCAATACTCCTTTATAAACTTCTCCGTTGACTTGCCTTCCCGTCCGTAACCCCAGATTAAAATCTTCTTTCCTTCCAGCTTCTCTATTGTCTTCTGCATGCATTCCTTCCCTGCCGCAGATCTCCTGCGGCATTGTGCTTCATACGAAGTTATCATATCATCTTTTATCCGTGCATCACACCGCCGACAATGCTATAATCCTATGAACTTAATAGGGGATACGTCCTCTTCACAGAAGGTACAATCCATGAACGAACGACTTTTGAATATTCTGATCCAGTCCTTTCCGAAGATTCTTCTTCCGGGACTGTTATATACCATTCCGCTGACCGCACTGGCCTTTGCCCTTGGTCTTGTCATTGCCATTGTAACGGCACTGGTTCAGTTCGCCGGCATCCGCGTACTGCGTCAGGTTGCCCGCGTCTATATATGGATCATCCGCGGGACGCCGCTTCTGGTGCAGCTGTTCGTTGTTTACTATGGTCTTCCGAAGGTCGGCATTCTCATCGACGCCTTTCCGGCTGCCGTCCTGGTATTCGCCATTAACGAAGGCGCCTATGCCGCGGAAACCATGCGCGCCGCACTGGAGGCCGTGCCATCCGGACAGATGGAGGCAGGTCTTTGCGTCGGCATGAGCTGGTGGCAGATCGTCCGGCGCATCGTCCTCCCGCAGGCACTGCGAACCGCATTTCCAACATTGTTTAATGAGCTGATCTCCATGGTAAAGGACACCTCCCTTGCGGCGAACATCACCGTCACAGAGATGTTCATGACCACCCAGCGCATCAACGCCGTTTACTACGAGCCGCTGGCGCTGTACCTGGAGGTAGCCGCCATTTATCTTCTGTTTTCAACCGTGCTGACCAAGCTCCAGAGCATTGGCGAGAAGCGCCTTGGCTCCTACGGAAAGAGGTAACACATCAAGAGGTACTGCATATGTCTATGCTGGAAATTCACGATATCAGGAAATCCTTTGACGGGAAGACGCAGGTGCTGAATGGTATCAGCCTGCATGTAGACAAGGGAGAAGTGATCGCCATCCTCGGACCCTCCGGCGGCGGCAAAACAACGCTGCTGCGCTGCGCCAACTTTCTCGAGCGGGCAGACAGCGGCACGCTGGTCTTTGATGGGACATCGTATGATCTCTCCGCAATCTCTCGGAAGGAAATCGCAGAAATCCGCCGGAAGACAGCCTTTGTTTTCCAGAATTACAACCTGTTTCTGAACAAGACAGCCCTCCAGAATGTGACGGAGGGGCTCATTGTTGCACGCCGAATGGAGAAGGCTAAGGCCGAGGAGATCGGACGGGCCTCTCTTGACCGGGTGGGCATGGCAGACCGTATGAACCACTATCCCAACCAGCTCTCCGGCGGGCAGCAGCAGCGCGTTGCCATTGCAAGAGCGCTGGCTACAGATCCCGAAATTATTTATTTTGACGAACCAACCTCCGCTCTTGATCCCGAGCTGACAGGAGAGGTCCTCGGCGTCATGCGCGGACTGGCGGAGGAGGGG
>CAVBQH010000308.1:0-2821 GCA_963597485.1 Acutalibacteraceae bacterium | reverse complement strand
CCATCCTTCATTCCGTTATAACAGATGTAGCCCATAACAGAGCACAGAATCTGAATCAGTATTGAAAGAAGCAAAACCTGTCCCAGTGCGCCTCCAAGTCCATTCACACTGCCTGCCTCATTGACAAAGGCGCGCACGATATTGCACGGCAAAATGACATATAATATTAAATCGGTCAGGCATTTCCTGCCCTCCTTCGTGACAATTCCTACGCGGCGAATGATCCACCCTGTCAACATCAACAGCAGCATTTCACCCATCAACTCCAGCATCTGTACAATCATCGTTTTCTTTCTCCGGTCCTTACCACTCTTTTGCTCAAAAATAGGTCCAGACATACCTAACATGTCTGGACCTCATCGTCCGATCGAGGAGAACGCTGATTTGATCAGCGTTCTCCTCTGTGTTCATATCATACATCCGTCAGAGCTATAGCTTCTGCGGCTCTTTGTCCTCCTCCGGCACCTTATCCTTATTATGTTCACTGCCAAAGCCTGCCAGTATGCAGCCGCACATTTGAAACCCGTTGTCCTTGCCTCCGGTAACACCTTCCAATTCCCAATCCGATACCGCTTCCTTCGGAGCCCGCAGCTCCTCTTCCGTCAGCTCAACTCCCAGATTCTTCCAGAATTTCAGAATCTCCTCTACCGTCAGATCTTCCTTCTTTTTCAGCACTGCCAGCTTTTGCTGAACCTCCGGAAGAGATGCCAGCTGCTTGATCTTTTCCTGTTTGGAAATATCCATAGCAATACCTCCTTTTTGCGGTCTTTTCTTTGCCGAATATCCCTTACTGACTTACTGAATAGTTACCTCGAAATATCATCTCATCTGCTGCAGCTATGAATCATTGTTGCATTTAAGTTATCACTTTTCGGGAATTTCATATCGCTGAATGCGGAAGAGATGTGTACGCATATTATAACGCCCATAAGCAATCGTCGCAACATTCATCTCCGAACAACGGATAGATTCTCCCTGTTATCGTTACCGTTCACCCACCGTCCAAAAACCACCATGTCTGCTCGCGCAGGCACCACCACAAATAAAAATCAGTAGGAGTGTAACCGCTTACATTTTCACAATTCTATGTTACCATTGCTTTATTATGACGACTCAGCCCCTCCATTGCAGCTTGATGCGGCTCTCTCGCCAGATGATCAGCATTGTTCAAGGAGGTTTCCATGCATATTCTATCCCGTAAATCAATTCCGGAGAACTATCTGTTCTCCTCGCAGGCCCTTCGCAGCCTGATCGTACCGCTCATTTTCGAGCAGACGCTTGCTATGACTGTGGGTATGGCCGATACGATTATGATCTCCGCTGTTGGCGAGGCTGCCGTATCCGGTGTATCCCTTGTGGATATGATCAACAATCTCGTTTTTGCTATTTTTGCTGCCATGGCCAGCGGCGGAGCTGTCATCGTCTCCCAGCACCTTGGTGCAAAACGGAAGGAATTCGCGCGAGAAGCTGCGCAGCAGCTCATGCTAACCATGCTGGTTCTGGGACTTTCCATCATGCTGATCACCATCGCTGTAAAAGAGCCTCTACTGCGCCTGTTTTTCGGCTCCATCGATGACGATGTCATGCAGAATGCCCTGACCTACTTTCTGATCTCGGCAGTCTCCTTCCCGTTTCTGGCCATCTACAATGCCTGCGCTGCGCTGTTTCGCTCTATGGGCAACGCGTCCGTCACGCTGAAAACCGCCATCGTTGTGAATCTGATCAATGTGGTCGGCAATGCAGCCGGAGTGTTCGTCCTGCACCTGGGTGTTGCCGGCGTCGCCATTCCGTCGCTTCTGTCCCGTGCGGCCGGTGCCGTCATTCTCTTTATCCTTCTGAGAAATAAAAAACAGGATCTCTATCTCACCCACCTTCTCGTGCGCCCGAACTGGAACACCATTCAGAAAATTCTGTACATCGGAGTTCCGAATGGTCTCGAAAACGGTATTTTTCAGCTGGGACGCATCCTTGTGGTTTCGATCATCGCGCTCTTTGGCACCACTCAGATTGCTGCAAACGGTGTCGCCAACAGCCTCGACGCCGTGGGAATCATTGTCGGACAGGCAACCAGTCTTGCTATGATTACGGTCATCGGCCAGTGCGTCGGTGCCGGCTCCGAGGAGCAGATTCGCTTCTATCTGAAGAGGATTATGGTCATCACCTATATTCCGCAGGCCATTCTGGAGGCACTGATTATCCTATTCCTGAATCCGATCCTGACGCTATACGGATTGTCTCCGGAAACCACGCAGCTCACCTGGATTCTGGTAGTGATTCACTGCGGCTTTGCTGCTGTATTGTGGCCGTTTTCCTTTGTATTCCCCAACATGCTCCGCTCCTGCAACGATGTACGATTCACTATGATCGCCTCCATTGCTTCGATGTTCATCTTCCGCATCGGCTTCTCCTATGTACTGGGCGTTTCCCTGGGCATGGGCGCCATCGGCGTATGGATTGCTATGATCATCGACTGGATCTGCCGCATTGTCTGCTTCGTTGCACGTTACTATAGCGGCCGCTGGAAAACATTGGCCGGTCTTGCCCGCTGATCGCCTTTTAATGACCAAGACAGTCAATCGAACATATAAAGAGGTAACTATTCAGCACCCATCTCGAATTTCCTTCGGAAAACAAAAAAAGCTGTAGCGCAGTACCGTTTACGGTGCTGCACTACAGCTTTTTTACGGATCAATCCTCCGTCAGGCCATCCTGGGCCATCATCGTTTTCATCACGTTCAGATCCGATGAAAGATCCCAGGCCTGCTCTTGGAAGAGATCATCCAGAAGCTTTTCAAAGGCCTCATTAATCACATCCATGGAG
>CAVBQH010000307.1:0-2828 GCA_963597485.1 Acutalibacteraceae bacterium | reverse complement strand
ACATGTAATTACGCGTGAATCGTATACCTTTTTCTGCTGCATGTAAAGCACTTCGAGACTACACCGCTTGATTAAAGTAGCTTCATAACTGTTCAGAACCTAACTATTCTGCACCCATCTTGAATTTGCCTGCAAGCAGTCAATTCACATTGAAATATGGCAGGTGCTGAACAGATATGCAAAAATGAGATATTTCCTCTAGAACTCCGAGATATCCAGGTCTCCTGCAGAGGCAGAATCCTTAATCTCGCGAATCTGCGCGCGGTAGGAATAGGAATCACTCACGCGAATCGTGACCGTATCGCCTACGTGGTGGTGGAGAAGAGCTCTCCCGATCGGCGATTCAATGCTGACAATATTATGGAGAGAATCGGCACGGATAGGAGTGACCAGCGTATAGGTTTCCTCCTCATCGTCCTCCGGAATATAAACCCGGATTTCCTTATCAACGCCAACCTCATCCTCCGGCGCATCCTCCACAATCTCTGCCGTGCGAAGCATCCGCTCTAGGTAACGGATACGGCTGTTGTTGTGTCCGTTTTCACGCTTAGCCGCATAGTATTCGAAGTTCTCAGAGCGATCTCCCTGCGCAGCTGCCTCCGCCACTGCAGCCGTCAGCTTCGGACGCAGCTCCACACGTCGCATTTCGATCTCTGCCTCGATTTTCTCTACGTCACCCTTTGTCAATCGATGTCCCATTCTGAAATCCTTCCTTGTCTGTACTGAGCTATTCTTCTCATCATACCACATTCTGTAAATTTGAGTATCTGTTCAGCACCTGCCACGTTTCTACGTAAACCCGCTTCTTGCAGGGGTACACAGTGAACAGGGCCAGATCGGGAGATGTGGGCCTGACGATTTTGGGATTTGCAGATGGATTCTCATGTGATGACCGCATTCGCCTGCCCGACAGGAGCGCAACATGTTTGAATCCAAGACGCGGATCTTCCGAAGGAAGACCCGCGGACGGACGAGTTTTGCGCGAATCGGGCGATTGGCGAATGAGGGCTGAGCATAGAGAATCCCTGCAAATCCAACATGAGTCAGGAACACTCTCCCGACTGGCCCGTCAGGCTTTATACGAAATTTGAAAAGATGAAACTTCTGTGAACTGGTTTTCTATCCATTAACGTAGTGCTAAGATTTCAAAGACAGCGTTTAGACAGCTGCAGGAATGCGTGATATACCGAACGAAGAATGCAGCACATGGCGAAAGGAAAGGAGTTCGGCAGCACATGGGTGAGAACGAATATCTGGACGAGAACGATCCGGAAGAAACAACAGATGCCGCTGCAGGCACCGATGCGTCTGTCCTTCCGGCAGGCAGAGATGCTGCGCGGGGAAGAGATGATGATGCGGATGACGATTACGATCTGTACGAGGAAGAGCGGCGAAAGGAGCTCGAGGAGAAGGCCAGGAAAAAGCGCCGCAAGCGCACCAGAAGACTTGTGATAAAGCTGGTTGTCTTTGCACTGGTGGTAGGGGCAGTGATATTTTTCCTGCTGCGCCGGGCTAAAAAGAGCGCAGAGATCACGTACCAGTCGGATACCGCGGCGCTTCGTGATATCTCTACCAGCAATTCCTATACAGGAACAATCGCAGCCGTGGACAGCCAGTCGGTTATGTCAGCGGTTTCCGGTGTAAAGGTCACCGAGGTTCTGGTGGAAGAGGGTGATACGGTGCAGGAGGGTGATGTCATCGCCCGTCTGGATACCTCCAAGATTGATGAGCAGATCAGTGAGAAGGAAGCGACCATGAGCGCTTCTGCAACATCCAGCGCTCTCAGTATTCAGTCCGCACAGGCTAAATACGACAATCTCAAGCAGAATCTCGAGGACGGATTGGACAAGTCCACCCAGAGTGCTCTGTCCCAGATTGATTCAGCTATGCAGAATCTGGTTTCCGCACAGGAGTCCTACAACGAAGAGGTCAATCTGAACAATGCACAGCTGAGTCAGACCATTCTGAGTGCGATTCAGCAGATGGAGAATGCCTACAATAACGTGCAGAGTGCGGCTCTTCGCACGCAGCAGTCCGTCGACAGTAAGTCCCACTCTCAGAAGCTTGCCAGCGACTCCGGTAAGACCTACGATTCCTTCAACGATGATCAGACGATCGCGTCCAATGAGCTGAGTGAGGAGCAGGCTAGGGAGAGCTACGAGCAGGCCAAGACCAACTATGAGCAGGCCAAAATCAGCGAAGAAAATCAGCTGACCAAGCTTTACGATGCCGTTATTACCGCACAAAATAATTATCTCAATGCCATTGATTCCTACAATGCGACGGTTCGCTCCACCCAGCAGACGCTGGAGGAATATCAGACCAGCATCAAGCAGGCACAGGCGCAGGCAGATAATACCACGAGCCAGCTGCAACTGGATGATTTGAAGAGCTCACTTTCCGATTACGAGATTACCGCGCCGATGGGAGGTACCATTACCAGCCTGAATATTAAGGTGGGCGATATTACGGCGGTTTCCTCGACATCCACCCTGGCAACGATTACCAGCTATGACACGATGAAGGTGACGCTCTCTGTCAGTGAGTACGATGTGTCGAATTTTGCAAAGGGCGATACGGTTACCGTTACAGTGGACGCCGTCAATAAGGACTTCGACGGAACGGTAAGCTCGGTTTCGGCCGTCGGCTCCTCCAGCAACGGCATTGCCTACTTCTCGGTTGAGGTGCAGTTCAAACCGGATTCCTCTGTCATGGTCGGCATGACGGCCGATGTCAAGCAGCTCACCAGTGAAGCCAAGGATGTGGTTTCGGTCCTGAGCGATGCAGTTTCCACCGGAGCAGACGGGTCCTCTTATGTGCTTGTAGAA
>CAVBQH010000306.1:0-2828 GCA_963597485.1 Acutalibacteraceae bacterium | reverse complement strand
GGCACAGAACGCTGAGCTCTCTGCTGCGGTAGAGGCGGAGGCGGCCAGAGCGGAACAGGCACGTCAGGAAGCCGCAGCGAAGGCGGCAGCTGAGGCAGCAGCCAAGGCAGCGGAGAATGCCAGCCAGTCAAGTTCGGAGAGCTCTTCGCAGAGTCAGTCGAGCTCGAGCAAGGACGATAGCAGCTCCAGCTCGTCGAGTTCATCCTCTGCAGCGGTGAATTCCAACGGCGTATCCGGTCAAACTGTTGCCAATTATGCAACACAGTTTGTCGGAAATCCGTATGTTTACGGCGGTAACAGCCTGACAGAGGGAACTGACTGCTCCGGCTTTACATCTCTTATATATGCACACTTTGGATATTCCATCGGACGAACCGATGTTTCTCAGAGAAGTGCCGGCGTTGCAGTGGATTCACTGGCAGATGCGCAGCCGGGAGATATCATTTGCTATCCGGGGCACGTTGCTTTGTACATCGGTAACGGAACCATCGTGCATGCAAGCACGGCAGCAACCGGGATTAAATACAGCGCAGCGACCTATCGGCCGTATGTGTGCATTCGAAGAGTTATTTACTAAGGAAGTGCTGACTAAGTCGGCGTAAAAGACAGTAAAGAAAGGAAACCAGAGTATGGAGCGCGAACTCATTGTTGTTCTGGATTTCGGCGGTCAGTATAAGCAGCTGATCGCTCGAAGAGTCCGTGAGAACCAGGTATATTGTGAGATCCATCCGTATACCATTTCACTGGATAAGCTCAAGGAAATGCACCCCAAGGGGATCATTCTGACAGGCGGACCGAACAGTGTGTATGAAGAGACATCCCCAACCTACACAAAAGATCTGTTTGAGATCGGAGTGCCGATTCTGGGTATTTGCTATGGCTCTCAGCTGATGGCGTACCGTATGGGCGGAAGGGTTGCAACGGCACCGGTCAGTGAGTACGGCCACACCGATACAACGGTGGATGATTCTGCATCGGTCCTTTTTAAGGATGTGAAGCCGGTGTCCACGGTCTGGATGAGCCACACGGATTACATTGCAGAAGCGCCGGAGGGATTCCATATTACGGCGCATACCTCGGATTGTCCGGTAGCTGCTATGGAGGATGCAAAGCGAGGCCTTTATGCCGTGCAGTTCCATCCGGAGGTGGTTCATACCGAGGAAGGAATGAAGCTTCTGCGCAATTTTGTTCGTGATATCTGCGGCTGCAGCGGCAGTTGGGAGATGTCCTCATTTGCGGAGACCACCATCCGAGAGCTTCGGGAGAAGATTGGAGATGGCAAGGTTCTCCTTGGTCTTTCCGGCGGGGTGGATTCCTCGGTGGCAGCAGCGCTCCTTTCCAGAGCTGTTGGCAAGCAGCTGACCTGTGTGTTCGTTGATCACGGCCTTCTTCGCAAGAACGAGGGTGACGAGGTCGAGGCGGTTTTCGGTCCGAAAGGTAATTTTGAACTAAACTTTGTCCGTGTCAATGCGGCGGATCGATTCTATGGCCTTCTTGCAGGAGTGGCAGATCCGGAGCAGAAGCGCAAGATCATCGGTGCTGAGTTTATCAAGGTATTCGAAGAAGAGGCGAAGAAGATCGGAACGGTTGATTTCCTGGCACAGGGAACCATCTATCCGGATGTGGTTGAAAGCGGAGCTGTCGGAACCGGCAGTGCAGTGATCAAATCGCATCACAACGTTGGAGGCCTTCCGAAGAACGTCGATTTTAAGGAAATTGTGGAGCCGCTTCGCGACCTGTTTAAGGATGAAGTCCGTCAGACCGGACTGGAGCTGGGACTTCCGAGAGCGCTGGTATTCCGTCAGCCCTTCCCGGGACCGGGACTTGGGGTTCGAATTGTCGGCGAGGTGACGGAAGAGAAGGTTCGCATTGTGCAGGATGCAGATGCAATTTTCCGGCAGGAGCTGGAAAAGGGCGGCATTGATATGGGGAAGGGACAGTTTTTTGCGGCCCTTACCAATATGCGGAGCGTCGGCGTCATGGGAGATGGCAGGACGTACGACTATGCGGTGGCACTGCGCGGCGTTCTGACATCGGATTTCATGACGGCAGAGGCTGCGGAGATTCCGTGGAGTGTACTGCAGACCTGTATGCGGCGCATTATCAATGAGGTTAAGGGAGTGAACCGAGTACTCTATGACCTTACCAGCAAGCCGCCGGGAACCATCGAGTTTGAATGATTTCGAGGTCTCGAAAAAGCTGATAAATACGTGCTTTTTTGACCGTTAAGGCCTTTCGTGGCAACGAAATGGCAACAATTTTCATTATTCCGTAAAATAAGAGAAGAGCTATCTGATTTCATTAGGAAGTCAGATAACTCTTTTTCTTATTGAGTAGAATACTTAGCGATTTTTTCAAGCTGAGTGCGAACCATATAAATCCACTTGACGAACCGAAGGCGAGGCTTAGTGAATTTAGATGTGTTTACATATTACACACGTGGTGTGGAGAATGTCTTGAGTTTACTATCTGCGATAAAAAGTGTTTCAAATAATAGGAGTTATATGCTAAAATGACAGGATGTGAGGTGAAAAAACATGAAAAATTATATTGGAATGGAGCAAACTGTAAAAGAGTTTATACAGGCTTATTTTACAACGATATTTCCAAGTCATTTCGGATCTTCAGATGAGATATACAGCAGCATCTGCGAGAAAGAGAAAGCATATAAAGGACTTATGAGAAGGCTTTTGGTCAAGGCATTGGATTATATATCTGATGATAAACAGGAGAATGAGTCAAAGGCAGACAAGCTTATAGAAGGACTCGGCGAGATCAGAAGGATCATATTTACAGATATTTCAGCTGTAAATATGATCCTTCTGATC
>CAVBQH010000305.1:0-2841 GCA_963597485.1 Acutalibacteraceae bacterium | reverse complement strand
GGTTTCACCAGTCTCTTCAAGACGATATACGGTCTGAGGCTCAAAGCCTCTTAAATAGAGTTTTCTGCTGTGAGCGTTCGGTGTCGAATGAACCTGAACGTAAGTGACAAGCACTTCGCTCTTATCCTTTGCCGACACACTCCAGCAATCATACAGATGATTCTCGCTGTAGGAAGCAATACGGTAATAATCACCCTCACGCACCAACTCATGATACTTATGGTACATTTCAATCTGCTGCGGAATCATTTTTCTGTCCTCTTTTGGAATCTTGGTTACATCAAGCTCGTAGCCAAATGTTCCGGCAAGTGCCACATGGCCTCTTGTCTCAAACGGTGTCATTCTTCCAACTGTGTGATTCGGACAATCACTGACATGCGCACCCATGGAACAAAGTGGATAAATCAGTGCTGTTCCCTCCTGAATTAACAGACGCTCAATCGCATCGGTATCATCAGAGCACCAGATCTGAGGCGAATAGTAGAGCATACCCGGATCAAATCTTGCACCGCCGCCAGAGCAATTCTCTAAAAGCAGCTCCGGAAATTCTGTAACCAGCCGTTCCTGCAATTCATATACGCCGAGTGTATAGCGGTGGAAAAGCTCCTGCTTATGCTCTGCTGACAGATAACTGCTTCCCAGATCACTTAACTGACGGTTCATATCCCACTTAACATAACGGATGTTTGCACTATGGAGGATGGACGAAACCTGTTCGTATACATAGTCACGCACTTCCTTACGTGATAAATCAAGTACATACTGGCAGCGGCTCTGTGTTGCGGCTCTGCCGTCGATATGGATTGCCCAGTCCGGATGCGCACGATACAGATCCGAATCCGGTGAGATCATCTCCGGCTCAAACCAGATGCCAAATTCAAGACCGATCTTATTGACCTCATCGACAAGGTATTTCAGACCGCCCTGAATCTTATCCGTGTTTACTTTCCAGTCACCGAGTGAGCTGTCGTCGTTGTTTCGATGACCAAACCAGCCATCATCCATAACAAGCATCTCAATTCCACACTTTTTCGCCTCTTTTGCAATATCTAAGAGCTTTTGCGTGTTGAATTTGAAATATGTCGCCTCCCAGTTGTTGATCAGGATCGGACGCTTGCGATGGTTGTAAGGGCTTCGGATCATATGACTGCGATAGAAGTCATGATAGCTTCTTGACATCTTTCCAAGACCCTCTGAGGAATAGACAAGAATAACCTCCGGTGCCTGAAAAGTATCTCCCGGAGCAAGCTGCCAGCAAAATTCCTCCGCTGAAATTCCCATTACCATACGCACCATGTCAAACTGGGTGCGCTCAGTCTGTGCGATAAAGTTTCCCGAATACACAAAATGCATTCCGTAAACTTTGCCATGCTCCTGATCGCAGCCTCTTGTGACAAGCGCCTGAAATGGATGCTCCTGATGACCGGATTCGCCCTTCTGAGAAGACATCAGCTGTTTTCCGTAAGCCAGCTTGTGTCTCTGGATATGACGCTCGCGCGCCCATGAACCATGCAGGTTTAAGAGTTCAAAGTGCTCATTGTCCATATCAAGACACGCACTGTAGACTTTTTCTAAGCGAAGAATCTGGGAACCTTCGTTGACAATGCGTGTGCTGCGTGCAATGACGTCTTCCTTCTCAAAAACCGAATACATCAGTTCCACCGTCAATCCAAGCACAGGATCCTTGCAGGTGATCACCAGTGTCTGAACCTCGCTGGCTGTGCCAAATGAAGCCGGAAGACCTTCTAAACGCGGCTTACCATCTACGATACTATGAGCAGAATAAAAAATCTCGGCTGCCTTGCTTCCTGCCTCATTTCGTACATCCAGACAACTTTCTCTGTAATCGCCAATTCCACCTGTCGGATACTCCATCGGAAAAAAATCGAGAAAAGCGGATTTTTCCCGTAAGTTCTTCGACGGGGTAAATGGCGGCTCCTCTGTACGAAGCAGCGTGCCGACTGCATCACCGAAGATTCTGTCGCCATAGTAGACATGACCCACATATCCTTCTGATGTAAGACCAATTACGTAAGTTGTATTTGCTGTATCCAACTGAAACAGCTTTTTTTCTTCAAGATACCGAATCAACTTGTCATCCTCCTTTTCGCACCCAAAATAGTGCCTACACTTCTATCAGTATATCCACCTTCTGTCAAAATGTAAAGATTCTTCTTATTTTCTGTCGTTTTGTTGAACAATATAGTCTTTTTTTGTATGTTTTGCACAGGATTTGCATCATATTTCCCTGTCAGAGTGTTTTTGCATATGCCAAAGTTTGCTTTAACGCAGCTTCTTTTCCGACATTGGAAAGGTGCAAATTGTGTGCAAATGCAAGGATTTCACTAAATTTCGGACCTGGCCTTAGTCCTGCCTGAATCAGATCTGATCCCATCACACATGGCTGCTCCATCGTGTATTGATACCATGACAACCGTTTTCTCAGGTATTCTTCATATTCAGGAATGATACGGCCATCTCCTTTGCCCATCTGATCCGAAGTAGACAAAAGCAACAGGTCTGATGGAGAAATTGCACTGTCAAATAGTGTATTTGTCGCTTTTTTATCTGCATTTTCTCTGGCAAGCTCATATGGCCGCATATGAAGTAACACCATATTTCGCACATAACGTATCAGTTTTGTCTCATTTGTGATTCGTTCCAGAAATTCTTTTGCAAACGGCTCTCCCTGCTTCGCATGTCCGTATGCGTGAATCACACCGCCGTCAAATGTCGTTGCCGTAATTTTCCCCAAATCGTGTGTTACGGCAGCTAACATAAGTCCAAGCGGATTTTCTGCTTTGTTGCGAAGCGTCGCTGCACTGTCGAGAACACGCATGG
>CAVBQH010000304.1:0-2863 GCA_963597485.1 Acutalibacteraceae bacterium | reverse complement strand
GTGTAGCGCGTTTTGGCAATGGTTTTCCAGGAGCCGCTTTGTGCAATGCTGCGCACGAGCTCCCGGTAAGCCGGCAGAGAGCCAACCCCCTTGAGATTATAATCAATCTCCTTGGCAACTGCCGTAGAGAGCACTCTGGCATCCGTTCGGGGATAGGTTGTCAGCTTTCTTTCATAAAGCGTCTGCGCAGCATCAAGTGTCTGATCCGGACTCAGCTTGAAA
The DNA here is from genome assembly GCA_963597485.1 of Acutalibacteraceae bacterium. GTDB lineage: Bacteria > Bacillota > Clostridia > Lachnospirales > Lachnospiraceae > CAG-791. The sequence goes on along the minus strand of CAVBQH010000304.1, from coordinate 2,641 downwards.
AGGCGCGAGCAGTCATTCTGGAGCTCGGCAAGATTGTACAGAAGCGGCGGGTTCTTTTTTTCCTGCTTGTGAGCGATGTTCTTGACAAAAGGGGCCGGGGAACCGTCCTCATCCGACTGCAGGTAGCGAATAAGCTCTGCAGCATCCTCTGCCTTGCGGAAACCGTTTTCTTTATACAGCAGGGGCGACTGGTAATAGCGGCTGCCCTCCTTCGCTGCCCATTCCGCCTCAAAGGTATCCGCTGGCCGGCCGGAGAATGTGGAATCCTGCTGCGCCGGAGAAAATGTGCCGATAACACGAAAAAAGGGCGTTTTGACAAAGGAACGGATCTCCCGCTCTCTTCGCACAACCATGCCAAGAACACAGGTCATGACGCGGCCGACCGCGATGACGCACCGATCCATCCCGAGAAAATCCCGGATTCCTCCGGCGTATTTAAGAGAAAGCGCCCGGGAAAAATTGATTCCCATGAGGTAATCTTCCTTGGCACGCAGATATGCTGCCGCTCCCATATTGTCGTAGACGCTGTCATCCTTGGCCTCGCGGATTCCTCGTGTGATTTCAGCCTCTGTGAAGGAATCGATCCAGACGCGAAGCTGCCGCTTGTCCTTGACGCCGGCCTGGTCGGCAACGAGGCGGTAGATATATTCTCCCTCCCGCCCGGAGTCCGTGCAGATGTAGATGGTGTCCACCTCTGCGGAGGTGAGAATGCTCTTTACCGTCTTAAACTGCTTGCGGACACCGGAATCGTCTATAACCTGATAGAGGTACGTTTCCGGGATGAAGGGAATGGTATCGAGCGACCATTTTTTGTATTTGGGATCGTATGCCTCCGGATAGCTCATGGTTACAAGGTGGCCAAAGCACCAGGTCACGATACTTTGTTCGGATTCCTGATAGCCGTCCCGATTGACAAAGTTCTCATGAAGCGCCTTGGCAAAGTCCTTTGCCACGCTCGGCTTTTCTGCAATAAATACTCGTTTTCCCAAGCTGTTCTCCCTTTTGCTGCGGCGGTCTGAAAGACAAAATATCCTGCACAGCGAGGACCACACAGTCCCCGCCATGCAGGATGAGTCAGTCCGGATGATCTGCAGCGCAGCTATGCCGGTATCAATTGGAGGTCCAAAGACCCTCTGTTTCCAATTACTTATGCTCGATGTAGTGAAGCGCTGTCAGAAGCTCTGCACATTCTACAGCACCGCCGGCTGCGCCGCGCAGTGTGTTGTGAGAGAGACCGACGAACTTCCAGTCAAACATGGTATCCTTGCGAAGGCGACCGACGGAAACGCCCATGCCTCCCTCATAGTTGACATCCTTGGCGACCTGCGGACGATCATCTTCCTCCAGATACTGGATGAAGTGCTCGGGCGCACTCGGGAGCTTTAATTCCTGCGGAACGCCGGAGAAGCTGCGCAGCTTTTCAATGAGCTCTTCCTTGGAAGGATCCTTTTTGAAGCGCACAAATGCAGCGGCTGTGTGTCCGTACAGAACCGGAACACGGATGCACTGGCAGGTGATCAGAGGAGACTCCGCCGGAACAATGACGCCGTTTTCAATGTGACCGAAAATGCGAAGGGGCTCGCGCTCCGACTTTTCTTCCTCACCGCTGATGTAGGGGATAATATTGCCGTTCATCTCCGGCCAATCCTTGAAGGTCTTGCCGGCACCGGAAATTGCCTGATAGGTGGTGGCTACCACTTCATAGGGCTCGAATTCCTTCCACGCAGCAAGGGCCGGCGTATAGCTCTGAATGGAGCAGTTCGGCTTTACGGCAATGAAGCCTCTGGTGGTTCCAAGGCGCTTTTTCTGGAAGGAAATGATATCTGCGTGCTGCGGGTTAATCTCCGGAACGATCATCGGGACATCCGGTGTCCAGCGATGAGCGCTGTTGTTGGAGACAACCGGGGTCTCTGTCTTGGCATAGGCTTCTTCGATGCTGCGGATTTCCTCTTTGGACATATTGACAGCAGAAAGGACGAAATCAACCTTTTCCGCAATGGTCTCTACATCATCGATGTCGCGGATGACAATGTCCTTTACCGAGGCAGGAACCTCTCCGTCCAGCTTCCATCTGCCTTCTACAGCTTCGCCGTAGGTTTTTCCTGCGCTGCGGGCGCTGGCAGCGATTTCTGCAACCTCGAACCAGGGATGATTCTCCAGAATCTGGATGAAACGCTGTCCTACCATTCCGGTTCCGCCTAAAACACCAACTCTAAGCTTTTCCATATCGTCCTCTTTTCTATGTGCTGAATAGTTACCTACTCTGTTTCTTCAGAATCCTGCTCTTTATCCTGCTCTTTCAAAAGCCAAGCGCGGGACGCCGCAATCTCCTCGTCCATAGCATGGGCGCCGGGAGCTCCGACTGTCAGCCTCTTGTCGACGCACGTTTTTAAGGAAATTGCATCATAGATATCGCTGTCAAACTCCGGCGAAAAGCTCTTGAACTCCTCCATTGTAAGCTGATCCAGGCTCTTATTCTCATCAATACAATGAAGCACCATTCGACCGATCACCGCATGCGCGTCGCGGAAGGGAACACCCTTTCCAACCAGATAATCGGCCGCGTCTGTAGCATTGGTAAAGCCGTTTTGAGCACTCTTTTCCATCACATCCTTGCGGAAGGTAAGGGAGGCCAGCATAC
>CAVBQH010000303.1:0-2875 GCA_963597485.1 Acutalibacteraceae bacterium | reverse complement strand
TGCTGCTTGGCCGTATCCGTTCCGATTCCGCTTTTGAGCATGACCCAGCCGTCAAAGTAAATGTTCGTGCTTTCCTCCGGCACGGCAAAATCCAGCTCAAAGTCATCCTCATCCGCCTGATCCATGGTGTACACCGCATCCCCGGACCACTGGTAGTTGGCAACCACCTTGCCGGTGATCATATCCGCCTTTCCGGAATCCGTTTCAAACGAGTACACATTGTCCTTCATGGACTGCAGCCAGTCCTGAACCTCGGCAATGGCCTCCGGAGAGGTATCGTTCATCTCCTCTTCCAGCTTTTCCCGGTAATCCGGATCATTCACGAATTCGTCCGATGTCAGAAGATCATGTCGAAGGGCGCCCATCGCCGCAAAATAGCACTCGCGTACGCTGTCCTTAATGGTCACGCGCCGCTTGTAGGCAGGATTGTTCAGAACTGTCCAGGTGGATGCCTCCTCCCGGGTCATTTCCGCCGGATTGTACACAATGCCGGTCACGCCCCACATGTAGCCGGCGGCATATTTAGCCCAGGGCTCGCCGTCAATCTCCTTCGTTTCGAAGATGTTCCGAAGGTAGGGGGACACGCCCTTGATATAGTAATTGCTCTCCTGCGATTCATCGAAAAAGTTGTCCGAGAGCGGCACCAGCTGATCCTCGCTGATCAGCTTCATGAACATATACTCCGACGGGCACACCAGATCAAAGGTATCGCCCAGCGTCAGCATGTTGTACAGATCCTCATTGGTACCAAAGGTGGAATACTCCACCTTTACCTTGACACCGTAATTCTCCTCATACCAGTTCTCAAAGTCCTGGATCATGGAGTTCTCGCCGATGATATCGCCGCTGGGAAGATCAATCACCTCATCCTCGTCCCAATCGCCGGTATCGATGTATTCCTCCCAGCTGCAGATCCTCAGTGTCACGGATTTGCTCTTCCCGGACGGCGCATCAACCGCATCCGTAATGGCTGCCTGTGCCGTTATCGTATTTGCCGGTGTCTGCAGAAGACCGAGGATTCCGATTCCGCCGGCAAGGCATGCGGCAAGCATGCGCTTTCCGCTGCCGCCCTTCCAGACTGCATGCTTTGTCATCTCTTTTCCTCCCCACTCTTCTCCTGGCCTCTCATCTGTGCCAGGTTCCAGCCTGCAACCACCAGAATAACCGCAAGGAAAATAACGGTGGAAAGCGCCCATAATGCGGTCTTGATGGCTGTCTGTGAGCCCTTGGTGGCATTGACCACGTATGTACTGATGGTGTCGAAGGTTGCCGGCTTTGTATAGGTGGCAATAAAGTAATCATCCAGCGAAAGCGTGATGGCCAGTGCAAAGCCGGATACAATGCCCGGGAACAGCTGCGGCAGCACCACCTGCGTCAGAGCACGAAACGGCGATGCCCCCAGATCCAGCGCTGCCTCATACAGGCTCGAATCCATCTGCTTGATTTTCGGAAGCACTGCGAGGTAGACAAACGGCGCACACAGCGTCACGTGACCGGCCACCAGCGGAATGAACGTGTCCTTGCTGATCCGCAGAACAACCACGAGAAGAATGCAGAGGGAAAATCCTGTCACCACATCCGCGTTGACAACCGGCACCTGGTTCATCGTTGAGATGGCGCGTCCCACCTTTTCCTTGGAATAAAAGGAGCCGATGGCCCCCATCGTTCCAAGGACAGTAGCAATGGCAGCCGCACTAACGGCCAGGAGAAGTGTCCCGCCGATCATGCTGCGAAGCTCCTCTGTTGTGAACAGCGTCACATAATTCTTCAGTGAAAATCCGCGGATGGCACCGATATTCGTCGAATCGGTGAAGCTGTATACCGCCAGAATCAGGATTGGCAGGTAGATGAACATGAGCATCAGGATCAGGTAAACCAGCTTTCCTGTTTTGCATGCCGTATTCTTTGCAGATCGTGTCATAGCAGTGCACCTCCCCGCTGAATATTCTCATCGCCGTCCCCTGTCAGCAGCGTGAACAGACAGATGATAGCCAGAAGGATCAGGGCGATCATGGAGCCGCCGTTCCAGTTATAGGCAGAGAAGTAGCTTCCGATCAGGCTTCCCATGATATACGTGCTGTTGTAGAGCATGTCCAGCACCACATAGTTGGTCATTGCCGGCAGGAACACCATGGAGACACCGCTCATAATTCCCGGTACAGACAGCGGAAGCGTCACTCGCAGGAAGGTTTCTCTCTCATTGGCGCCAAGGTCCATGGCCGCTTCGCGAAGTGCACCGTCCAGTCGCTCGATCGTCGTATAAATCGGCAGGATCATGAAAGGCAGGAAATCGTAGGTCATGCCGATCACCGCATTAAAAAACGGATACAGCGCCAGGTTGCCTTCAAACAGGGTGAGAATCTCCTTCAGCGCCGTAATGCGCAGCGAAAAGTTGATCCACATCGGCAGCACAAAGATCATGACAATTGCCGCCTTATTCTTCAATTTGGAAAACGCCAGAATGCAGGCAATCGGGTAGGCCAAAAGAAGACAGACCAGCGTTGTCACCACAGCCACTGCAAAGCTGTAGAACAAGGTCCCTAAGGCATTTGGATCGGTAAAGAAGCCGGTGAAATTCGAAACCGTAAACTGCCCCGAGCCGTTGGTGAAAGCATAGTAGAGCAAGACCAGAAGCGGCGCCACCACAAACAGCGCAAGATAGAGGGCATAGGGGATGCCCAGAGATTTTCTTGTAAACTTAAACTGCATGCTTCCCTTTCCTGCCGCACATCATCTGCGGCAATGCATTTGTTATAACTATTCCGAGCCCATTCGCAAAATAGTAACTGTTCAGTCCCCTCTCGATTTTCCTTCGGAAAACCTCGATGTGGCTGGCCGGTGGTGCCTTGCACCTCGCCCGCCTGCCAATTTCAAT
>CAVBQH010000302.1:0-2880 GCA_963597485.1 Acutalibacteraceae bacterium | reverse complement strand
TGCATTACAGCCACAGTTACCAATCTGACGGATCATAAGATCACGGTAGGAGCCGGCGTCTATGACTGGGGGGCGCTTACCTATGCACTCACCACGGCCAGTCGCGGGAAGAATCCCCAAGGGGACGTGATGAAGCCGGAGGACGGATACGGATACATTCCTGCGGTGGATGCTCAAGGCGATAGGGATGAATATTATGTGAATCCAACAAATAGTCCGGTGGACATCACATATAAGTTCACGTGGGATGAATTCCTGGAGGGCGTTTCTAACAGCGGTGAGAATCCTTTTTGCCTGAAGATTTGGGATTGCACGGAGGATGCAGCGGACGCAGATGGATACGGACCGATCGGAACCTACCGGCTGCTGAGCTTCTATACGGCTGCCGCTGACGGGGAAACGAGTGCGATTGATCCGGAGGCACTGAGTCTGAATAAGCCCATCCAGTTTACTGCAAGTAAGGCGGGAGAGACCTATACGGTCACCAAAACGTCCAGTCAGCTGCCGATTGAGATTGTGTTTGATTCGGAGAACGAGACGAAGCTCACCAATGCAGCCTGCAGGCTGTGGCTGTATGCAAGCGATCTGGGTGAAACAATCCCGGACGGTATTCACGTGGCATCGCTGGTAGGTAAAAACAACGATCTTATTCTGAGAGATAAGAACAACAAGATTATTTCATCCCAGGAAAGTGATTGGAGTGTTATATTCGAAGATGTACAGCCCTCCTACGAACGAAAAGGCAACAGCGGCGATCAGCGGGGCAGTGTCTACACGTACATCATGGATACATCGAAGCTGGAGCCGGGACATTATTACGCACTGCAGGTGCTCTGCCGCGATACCACTACCGGCGAGTACGGGCGCATTTATGCCCTGATTCAGCGGACGGATGCGGCATCGGCGGAAGAGTATCAGATCCCGGAATTCAAGCTCAGCTACGATCATTGGAATTACTTCCGGGCGTGGGACGGCATAATGGTAGATGACAGCTGGAATGACCGCTATGCTGATAAGTGGTACTGTCCGGAAGGAGTCACAGATCTGCTGCAGCAGACTCTGCAGCTGCAGGACGGCGGTGCACAGTATACGTATGCGGTAAGGAAATGGGCAAAGCTGGTTTCTGCTGAGCCGGAAACGTGGGCTGACATGGACCAAGCAGAGCGCTTTGAGGCAGGAGGTACCTACCGGTGTGAAATTGTGGTAACCATCAACGGGGACTACAATGCAGTATTCACGGATGATACGGTGTTTGACGCCGATCATCATAAGCTGACCAAAATTGATATTCAGGATGCCGGGAAGACGGTAATCCTGACCGTGGAGCATCAGATTGCAACCCAGAAATCCTTCGACAGTACCACCGTACAGCTGCGGCGCGTAACAGTGAATGGAAATCAGACGGTTATAGAGGATGCAGTGGAGCAGACCGACGAGACACTTCACCCCGGAGATACGGTGATTCTGGTTCCTGGGGAGAATTGCGCAGTCTTTACACGCGGAGGACTGACAGAAGCCGGAAGAAGCGTACGGGTGGACGGCACGGACTACAAGATCTATAAGGTCTCTGAGATTGAAAAGGGGAAAACGTTACTCAACATCCTGGTTTCCGTCTGGAAAGATGAGGAGGATAACTGCGGCTGTTCACTGGTTATGCGCAGCTGGGTCGCACATCCCGAGACAGACGGCGGTGATGATGGCTCCTCTGACTCAGGCAAGAAGGATGACTCCTCCGGCGGATCTTCGGAAAGCGGTTCCTCCGGCGACAGTACATCGGGAAGCGGCTCCTCGAATGGATCCGGCGCAGGGCAGTCGGACAGCAGCTCTTCCGGAAATGGCTCCGGCAATATAACGGCCACAGAGCAGTCCAAATCAGCATGGCAGGCCATTCCTGATAAGACAGCAGTAAGCCAGACTGCGCCGGTGACAACGGCAGATGCTGCAGAGCAGAATACACAGGCTGTGCCCGCGCAGAGCGACGGAACTGCAACGAAGACGAAGAACAGCCATGCATCTGCATCAGCCGGCACAAAAACCGCAGGAAGTGGTGACGAAGCTGACTCGGCACAGGCTCTGACGGCCGGGGATGCGGAGGAAGTGCAGACTGCAGGTGACGTGGAGGAAATTGCTTCCAATGATGCAGGCACGGAGGCAACAGAGGAACAAAAGGCGGAGGAAACTCATACCGGAGAAAGCGCAGCAGTCAAATCTGCGGTAGATACCAATCTGATCCTGTGGCTTTTGGGAATTCTGGCGGCAGCAGTGGGCGTTAGCATCTTCATCATCATTCTGTATAAGCGCCGCAAGGATAAGGAGGAGCAGTAGAAAACGCTCGTACGGCACGCTGTGGATTTGTAACGAATTTGACAAAAATGAAATAATTTCGTAACATTCTTCGCGGCGAGACCTTCTCGCTGAAAGGAGTTCGTATTTGAGTTACAGATTATTTCAGAAACTGGCGAGTGTCATAGTGGGGGGGTTGGTTCTGAGCTTTGTCCTCGGATGTCCGGGAACGGTAATGCCGGTATCAGCAGCAGAGATGATTACAGGCAATGCGGCAGCAGAAAGCGCCATTGCCAGCACCAGCACTGACCTGGAGGGACTCTCCGACAATCAGGAGGCCCTGGAGGAGTATTTGCTCCAGCTGCAGGCGCTGATCGAGCAGCAGAAAAGTGAGCAGACCGCAGCGCAGAAAACGGCAAGCCGCAAGGAGCTGGCTGAACAGACGAAGAGTAAAACCTGGAACGGCGCGGTTCTTAACAAGACAAACGGTGTGGTCAACGGACCGAACGGAAAAGAAACCTATTACAATCTGAACATGAGCAAAATCGTGACTGCACTGAAGTCAAAGAACGCAGACAGTGAGTACTGGGTCCGCAA
>CAVBQH010000301.1:0-2881 GCA_963597485.1 Acutalibacteraceae bacterium | reverse complement strand
CTATTATTATGGGTCGTAAAACCTTTGACAGCTTTCACGGCAGACGCCTTCCCAACCGGACCCACGTTGTCATCAGCCATAACCCGGCGGCTCTGCCGGATGACATCCTTGCTTTTGGCAGTCCGGAAGCTGTCCTGGAACGCTACGTGGATTCCGAAGACGAAGTCTTCGTCATCGGCGGCGGTCACATTTACAACTGGTTTTATCCTTACGCTGACAAAATGTATTTAACGCAGGTAGACGCCAACTTCCCCGGCGCCGACACCTTTTTTCCGGAAATCAACCCTTCCGATTGGACCACCCGAACGCTGAAAGCGTTCAACGAATCCGACCTGAACTGCCAGATTGTGGAGTACACCAAAGCCTCTAAAGACTAATCCTCCTGCGGCTACCCCCCCCTTCAGTCAGAACTACTAACTCGCCCAAAAGAATACACAAAACCAAAGTCCTTCCCTGGACGCGGAGAAATCCGCCGGGGAAGGACTTTTTGCAATTAGAAAACGGTTTGATAAATTGAAAACACTAATTATTGGGAGGTAGATACAATGAAGGGACACCTTTTAACAAGCAAAAAAATTGAACGGTTCCGGGACTATGAGTATTCCGGGGTGAAATCCATCACCTGTCCGGCCTGAGGAAATCACCATTCTGTTTTTGAGGAAATCGCGATTCCGGATTTTTGGAAATCGTTTTTCAACTTTATAATGAACATATGCATCGGTTCTTCGATGTAAATTCATTATAAGGAGGTCACAAACGATGACCAAATACCGTGAGATTCTTCGGCTTACAGCCCTTGGATTATCCCAGCGCGCCATCATGCAAAGCTTAGATGTCGCGCAGAAAACCGTCGTTAAGGTTCAGCACCGCGCTCAGGAATTAAAACTGTCCTGGCCGCTGGATGAATCCATGACGGACGATGCTCTCGGGAAGCTTATGTTTCCCAAGGAGTCCAAAGTCAGTCCTTCAAAGAAGATGCCTGACTTTGATTACATCCAGAAGGAGCTGCTCCGCAACGGAGTCAACAAAAAGCTTCTCTGGACGGAATACCTGGAGGAATGCCGTCTGTCCGGCGACGAACCTCTGATGTATTCCCAATTCTGCTACCACATCCAGCAGGATGAGGAGAAGCGGCACGCCACGATGCACATCGGTCGTAAGCCTGGTGAGCAGATTGAGGTTGACTGGGCAGGCGATCCGGCAAAGATCACCGATCCCGACACTGGAAAAATCATTGATGCATATCTCTTCGTCGGAGTTATGACGTACAGTCAGTATCCATATGTCGAGGCTTTCATCAACGAAAAACAGAATGCCTGGATCACAGCACACGTCCACATGTATGAGTACTTCGGCGGTGTCACCAGAATCCTCGTACCGGACAACTGCAAGACAGCGGTCATTCATAACAACAACTGGTACGACCAGCAGGTCAATGCCGTGTACCATGAGATGGCAGAGCATTACAACACAGCCATCATCCCGGCCCGTGTCCGGACTCCAAAGGACAAGCCTAATGCGGAAGGGACCGTCGGGAACATCTCCACATGGATCACAGCCGCACTCAGAAATGAACAGTTCTTTTCACTGGCGGAATTGAACGCCGCCATCAGGAAGAAACTCTATGAATTCAGCCGGCGCCCTTTTCAAAAGAAAGAGGGCAGTCGATACGAGATCTTCCGTGACGAAGAACTGCCATTACTGGCCAAACTACCGGCTACCCCTTATGAGATTGCAGAGTGGAAAGCAGCCACTGTGCAGTTCAATTATCACATTTCCGTCGACGGAATGCTATACTCCGTCCCTTACGAATACATAAAACGCAAGGTTGATGTGAGGGTAACCGACACTACTATTGAAATTTTTTATAACCACAACCGCATTGCTTCCCACAGACGTCTTTACGGACGCAAGGGACAGTACAGCACAGTAACGGAACATATGCCGGAAGACCACCAGAAATATCTGGAGTGGAACGGCGACCGTTTCCGTCAGTGGGCTGAGCGGATTGGAATAAACACGAGCAAGGTGGTCGATGCACTCCTTGCCTCCCAGCGGGTGGAACAGCAGTCCTACCGTAGCTGTATGGGGCTTTTAAAGCTGGCGGATAAATATTCCGTCGACAGGCTTGAAGCCGCGTGCGCCAGAGCACTCACCTATACAGCAAGTCCCAGCTGCAAGAGTATCAAAAACATCCTGGCAGCCGGGCAGGAACACATCTCTTCCGAGAAATCAAAAGAGAACCCATCCACTACGCCAAACCAGCATGCCATCACAAGAGGCGCTGACTATTACAGGAGGTAACGATCATGACCAACCAGAGTACCATTGACAAGTTAATCGAGATGCGCTTGACTGCCATGGCGGATGCCTTTCTCGTTCAGAAGGATGATCCTAAAATGAAGGACGTCCCATTTGAAGATCGCTTCGGCATGCTCGTAGATATCGAGTACAGCAACCGCAAAAATAACGGTCTGAAGCGTCTCATCAAAAATGCCGGCTTTGATCAGTCGGATGCAGCCATCGCTGACATCAACTACACTTCCGGCAGAAAGCTGAACCGTGAACTGATCGAAAGGCTTGCTACCTGTGAGTACATCACGGAGCATCGAAACCTGTTCATCACCGGAGCAACCGGAAGTGGAAAGACCTACATGGCATGCGCTTTCGGAATGGAAGCCTGCAAGCAGCGGTACAAAACAAAGTATGTGCGGCTTCCCGATCTGCTCCTTGATCTGGAACTTGCGAGAAGCGAAGGCACCTACAAGAAGATCCAGGCAAGATATGCCAACCCGGTCCTGCTGATTATTGACGAGTGGCTCCTTCTGAAACCGACTGAAACAGAGCAGCACGACATACTGGAACTGCTTCACCGCAGGAG
>CAVBQH010000300.1:0-2893 GCA_963597485.1 Acutalibacteraceae bacterium | reverse complement strand
CCCTGAACCTGGACATCCATCCGCCACCCTGTCGCCCGGCTGGCGGCTACACTGCTAATTCCGCTTCACGGTGCGAATGAACACGCCTGACAGAAGCGCCGTCACAAATGCCATGACGATGAGAAAGGACACCACCGCCCCGCGGATACCACTCCCCTGCACCATAACAGGCGTCAGCACGAAGGATATGATCGCCCCCGCAAGGTACACAAACGGAATGGTATTCTGCTGTCTCGTGATGGTCAGCACTGCGCAGTAAAATCCGTTGAAGGCCAGGAACACGCCGCCCACCAGGATCAGCAGCAGGTCGATCCGGTAGCCTGTCAGATCCGTGGCATAGAGCCAGGACAGCACCGGTATTCCCAGGAGCCACGCCGCCAGAAGGACAGGAACCGCCACAGCCAGAAGGGCTGCCGAGAGCTTGTAAAAAAAGCCCAGGAATTCCTTTTTGTTCTGTCTCTCCCAGCAGACGGTCATGCGCAGCAGCATCGGCTGATACAGGAACATATTCAGAAGCTGAATGACAAAGACCGGCATAGCAATAAAGTTATAGCAGGCCTGTGCGGTTTCATCCATGGCAGCGTCGATTGCATATTTGGGCTCGTTGATCAGATAGAAGGACAGAAAGTTGGCCGCAAAAACCGGGAAGCACGCTCTCAGAAGTCCGCCAACCTTCTCCGCGCGAAACGGTGCCGTCTCAAGAGCTGCCGTATCGCGGCAATACCAAATTACAGCCGCGCTTGCCGCGATGGCCAAAAGGACCGCCGCAATGGTTGCCTTTAAAAGGTCCCCGGTAACAGCCAGGATCAGCATCATGCCGCCGATGCTGACAAGGAGCCGGATGGTGACCAGCTTGCCGGCAAGGTCCAGACGTCCTCGCTGCTGGTACCTTCCCTCAAAAACCTCCTCTGCGCAGTCCACGGCCTTTAGTGCGCACATAGCGAATACGCAGGCTGCCTTATACAGCGAATAGCTGCCGCTGTACATACTCCAGAGCGAATACCCCACTGCCGCAGCCAGCATTATGCAAATCGTCAGCACTCTGTGCCACAGATAGTCAGCAAAGGCATACTCCCCAGCCTGGTCTGAGACCTGATAGTTCCTGACTCCGTAATTGCCGACGTACATGAACAGGTTTCCGGTGGCGAAGGCAATGGAAAAGATGCCCGCCGTCTCCAGTCCGCAGATTCTCGTAATGATAATCAGCAAAAACACCGACTGACCGGCATTGAGCATCCCGCCCACGGCATTCCATATAAAGTTCCCGGTCTCTGCCGGCTGTCCGTCCTGTTTTTTCTTACTGTGCACCCTGCTTGCCCTCCAGAACTCCTGCAAGAACGCTCTCGTGCGCAGTCTTCTCAAAACCATCCGGCAGCGGCTCCAGCGGCGCACTCCCCGTCCCGTACCGCCTATCCAGCGCATTCTGCAGCAGAAAGTCCGCAAACTCCGGGTTCTTGGGCAGAACCGGTCCGTGGGAATATGTACCGAACACATTGCGCCAACGGACGCCCTCCGTCTGATCCTCTCCGTTGTTGCCGTTTCCCTTCAGCACCGTCCCCAAGGGCTTTACACCCTCTCCAAGGTAGGTTTTCCCGCTGTGGTTTTCAAACCCCACCACGGTGCTGCCGCCGGATTCCTCGCCCAGACGGAAGGCATAATTGTCGATCATACGCGTCTTCGATCCCACTGTATAAAAGTCCGCGGCACCGAGAAACTCACATTTCACGCCATCATGCGTCTGGTAGTAATGGCCCATCATCTGATATCCGCCGCAGATGCACAGGAACGTCTTTCCGTCCTCTACCGCTGCCCGAATCTCATTCCCTTTTCCGGCCTTCAGATCTCCCAGCAGCACCTCCTGCTCAAAGTCCTGACCGCCGCCGATGAAAAACAGATCATACTGTGTTAAATCCTTATGGTCCCCGATGCCCAGCTCATCCACCCGGCAGTCAATTCCGCGCCAGGAAAGGCGTCTGGAGAGACAACGGATATTCCCACGGTCCCCATATAGATTAAGCACCTCCGGATAGAGGTGACAAATGCGAAGCTCCATACTCATCTCTTTCCGCCGCAGCCGTTTGTGCGGCACATACTGCTTCTGTCTCTTCCGGCGTCATCCCTTCCAGAAATCGCTTCCGCCGGTTGCCTGTGAAAGCACCTTCCGAAGTGCCAGCATGGACGTATAATTCGGCAGGATAAAGCTCGGCAAATCACTGGCCTTCATATATGCAAGAAGTGCTTCATTATCCCCGCAAAGCGTAATGTCCTCTTCCCTGCAGCCGGCATACTTGAGCCGCAGCTGCATATCCTCCGCACGGTCCCCCGACACATAGATGTGCCGAACATGGGCGTTCTCTGCCACCTGCTCATAGTCTGCGTCCCAGATCCAGGAAATGTCATGCCCGTCGGCCGTTTTGTCATTGAGGCAGAACACCAGATTAAAATCCTCTGTCAGTGACGTCACATAGGAAAGCGCCTGATTGCAGCCGGCCGGATTTTTGACCAGAATCATCTGCAGACGATTGTCGCCCAGCATGAACGTTTCCATGCGGCCAAAGCTCGAGTGCACATCCGCAAGGGAATGCAGAATTTCCTGCTGCGAAAGTCCAAAGGCGGTATATGCACACACTGCAGCCGCCGCATTGTACACGTTGTATACAGCAGGAAGTCCGATGTGTGTCTCCCAAACCTCCTCACCGATTCGCAGCTTCACATCGCTTCCTTCCGCAGCCATCCTGTCAATCGCTGTCACAGCCACCTTCGTATCCGCTTTTTGGTAGCCGCACTTCGGACAGTAAAATGCACCCAGGTGAGCATAGGTATGATAATGATACCGGTACGGAGTTCCGCAGTGGATACAGTATTTGGCATCCGATATGGCCGCATCCTTTTG
>CAVBQH010000299.1:0-2904 GCA_963597485.1 Acutalibacteraceae bacterium | reverse complement strand
AGTTCTTCTACTTCCTTTACCTTCTTCTCGCCCTCTGCCTTCATGCCCATACCTTCGGCATTCTCGATGGTCTGCTCTCTCCAGCTTGTCTGCCACGGATTTTCCTTGTATGGGATAACAGGTGCGATCTGGCTTAAGGTTTCATAATCCTCCTGTGTCATTCCGGAATATGCTGCTAAGATAACATCCGGATTGCAATCGCTGATCTGCTCAAAATCAAGTCCGTCTACATCGTCAAATACAACAGGCTCCTCCACACCAAGGTCAGCAAATGCTTCATCGGTCCACAAGTGCAGCTGATGATCGGTCACAAGTCCATAGTTTGCTGCGGAAACACCAACCGGCGCAATGCCAAGTGCCAATGGCGTATCCTGATTTCCCCAGCCAACCGTTGCAATGCGCTCCGGCTTGCTTTCAATCACAGTCTCACCAAATGCATGCTCAATTACAATCGGGTAGGTGACCTCCTCACTGGTCTCCTCCTCAGATTCTGTCTCGGCTGCTTCCTCACTGCTTGCCTCAGTAGTCTCCTTTGCGCTCTTTGCATAGGAAACACCTGCCTGTGTAAACAAACTCATACCGGAAACAGCTGTACAAAGTGTGCCCAGAAAAAGTGCCTTCTTAAGTCTCATAACTCTCCTCCTTATAGCAATCATTTATGCTTGTAACTTTTATTAGTTCTAGCTAACTTTCGGTAGGAGTATAGCACGCAGTTCAACCTGCGTCAAGACAGACACCGTAAATAAAAGTTTTTCACCGGATTCAGTCGTTTTTTATGTTCACAAGGTACCCATTCGCAAAAGCACACTCATTGAAGCAGATTTGTCGATGACAGAAGTCAAAGCGGACATTCGCCATCCGCTTCGCTACTTGCTTGATTCAGTTAAAAAAAGCTGACAACCTCTGCAAATTACAGAAGTTATCAGCCTTAAATCGTGTCAGGACGTATGAACTGTTGAAGCAATGTTATCCCTTGCATTTTTAATATGTTCTGCTGTCAGCTTTTCCGCCAGCTCTCCGTCATGCCTTGTGATCGCCTCTAAGATCGCACGATGCTCGGCAACGGACTCCTCGGCTCTGCCATTCACGCAGACTGACACAGCACGTGCGCGGCGAATATAATTATGAAAGTTCGTCAGTACATTTTGGAGCGGGCGGCTCTTCGATGCAGCAAAGATAATGCGGTGAAACTCACCATCCAGTTCGCCCATCTCTCTGGCACTGTCTGGCTTTTTCAGGTAATATTCCTGAAGTGCCGTACACTGCTCAAGTTCCTCTAACTCCTCTGCTGTGATCTTCTCTGCACACATCCGTGCCGCAAGTCCTTCAATTCGGACGCGAACCTCATAAATATCCTCCACATCCTGCTCGGAAACACCAATCACAACTGCTCCCTTATTGGGGATGTTTTTGACAAGCCCTTCCAGTTCCAGCTGCATCAGAGCTTCCCTCACAGGAGTACGGCTCACACCCAGGCTCTTTGAAAGCCTCAGCTCATTTAAACTGTCCCCCTCTTTATAGACTCCGTTTAAAATCGCATCCTCAAGCGTATTAAATACCTGAATGCGAAGCGGATCCCCACTCTGCTGCATGGCATATCTCCTTTATTGCGTTGTTACTTTTTTATTTTGTTACTTTATTACTCTATCGCTTTCGTAATTTTTACTTATCCTCGTAGTCCATATCTCTGTGGAATACATACTGCTCTGCGTAACGGATCATCTCAGTCTCACTGATAACAGTGATACGTCCATTTGCATACTCCTGATCGATGAGTTCCTTGATGGTTACAACGCCCTCGTTCTTCTTGTCGATGGCATCTGCACCCTTCAAACCATAGTACTGGTTGATCCATACAGCGATACCTGCCAAGCCTGACGTATTGCTGATCGCAACCATCGGCGGACGATTCAAAATCAAGTCTGTATCAAAGATATTATAGATCTCAGGGTCCTTCATGATACCATCAGCATGGATGCCTGCTCTTGTCAGGTTAAAGTTTCTGCCGACAAACGGAGTCATCGGCGGAATCTCATAGCCGGTTTCCTTCTCCAGATACTCGGCAATCTCTGTGATCACGGTCGGATTCATACCGTCGAAACCGCCACGCAGGGATGCATATTCAAATACCATTGCCTCAAGCGGCACATTTCCGGTACGCTCACCAATTCCAAGTAAGGAACAGTTTACAGCACCTGCGCCATACAGCCATGCGGTAGATGCATTGACAACGCCCTTATAGAAGTCGTTATGTCCATGCCACTCTAACATATCGCTCGGCACACCGGCATAATGCTTCAAACCATAAATGATACCCGGCACGCTTCGCGGAAGAGAAACACCCGGATAGGAAATTCCGTAACCCATTGTGTCACAGGCACGAATCTTGATCGGCACACCGCTGTCCTTTGAAAGCTTCATCAGTTCAGTTGCAAATGGAACAACAAAACCATAATAATCGGCTCTTGTGATATCCTCGAAATGACATCTTGGCTTCAGGCCTGCCTCAATCGCATCTGAAACAACACCCAGATATTTTTCCATTGCCTGCTTTCTTGTCAGATTCATCTTCTTGAAGATGTGGTAGTCGGAGCAGCTTACAAGAATACCTGTCTCACGGATACCGATATCTTTTACCAGCTCGAAGTCCTTCTTTGTTGCACGAATCCATGTCGTGATCTCCGGGAACTTATAGCCAAGCTCCATGCAGCGCTCTAACGCATCGCGGTCTTTTTTTGAATAAACGAAAAACTCGGTCTGGCGTACAATGCCATTTGGACCGCCCAGACGGTGAAGCATCTTATACAGGTCAACCATCTGCTGTGTGGTGTATGGCTCACGTGACTGCTGTCCGTCACGGAAAGAGGTATCGGTGATGTAAATGTGTTCCGGCATATCCATTGA
>CAVBQH010000298.1:0-2912 GCA_963597485.1 Acutalibacteraceae bacterium | reverse complement strand
TGCCTGCAAGCAGTCAATTCACGTTGAAATGTGGCAGGTGCTAAACAGATACAAACAGTTAAGCAACACCACGGGGCAGAGGAGCCAGGCTCCTCTGCCTTTTTCATAGGAACGAAAAGACAGGAGAGGAACTATGGGAATGACGATGACACAGAAGATTCTCGCCCGCCGCGCGAATCTTCCGGAGGTCAAGGCCGGACAGCTGATCGAGGCAGATCTTGATCTGGTGCTGGGCAACGACATTACAGCACCGGTGGCAATCAAGGAGATGAACCGTTTCCGCAAGGACGGCGTATTCGATAAGGACAAAATAGCACTGGTCCCCGACCATTTCGTACCGGCCAAGGATATCAAGTCGGCCGAAAACTGCAAGTGTGTGCGGGAGTTCGCGCATCGCAACAAGATTACCAATTACTTTGAAGTGGGACAGATGGGAATTGAGCATGCGCTCCTTCCGGAAAAAGGACTGGTAGCACCGGGAGATGTGATCATTGGTGCGGATTCCCATACATGTACCTACGGCGCATTGGGCGCATTTTCTACGGGCGTCGGCTCTACCGATATGGCTGCCGGTATGGCAACCGGAAAAGCCTGGTTCAAGGTGCCCTCTGCGATTCAGTTCCATCTGACCGGCAAGCCCGGCAAGTGGGTCAGCGGCAAGGATGTGATTCTGCATATCATCGGGATGATCGGTGTGGACGGCGCACTGTACCAGTCGATGGAATTCACCGGCCCCGGTGTAGCGGAGCTCTCCATGGACGACCGGTTCACCATTTCCAACATGGCCATCGAGGCTGGCGGAAAGAACGGTATTTTCCCTGTGGATGAGAAGACACTGGCTTACGAGAGAGAGCACGGCGCAGGCGAGGGCGTGATCTTCACAGCGGACGAGGATGCGGAATATGAGAAGACCTATGAAATTGATCTCTCGGCCATCAAGCCTACCGTATCCTTCCCGCACCTTCCGGAGAATGCCAGAACCTTTGATGAGATCCCGGAGATCAAGATTGACCAGGTTGTAATCGGCTCCTGCACGAACGGACGCATTGAGGATCTTCGCACAGCTGCAGCTATTTTAAAGGGACGTCATATTGCAGAGGGCATGCGCTGCATCATTATTCCGGCGACCAATGCCATTTATATGCAGGCACTGAAGGAGGGTCTCATTGAGAGCTTCCTGGAGGCAGGTGCAGTGGTTTCCACACCGACCTGCGGACCGTGTCTTGGCGGCTATATGGGAATTCTGGCAGCCGGAGAAAGATGCGTATCGACCACCAATCGCAACTTTGTGGGACGCATGGGCGATACTACTTCAGAAATTTATCTGGCAAGCCCGGCAACAGCAGCGGCATCGGCCATTGCCGGCGTCATTGCCGATCCGAGTGCATATTAAGGCCACTGCATCGCAGGCCCGGTGCATATTCCTGCGGGAGCAGCATCTCCCGGTGGGATCGTTACCGCGAGAACAGAAAGGATAATTTGGAAAAATGGAAGCAGCAAAGGGAACCGTTTTCAGATTCGGAGACAACGTCGATACGGATGTCATCATCCCGGCACGGTATCTGGCCACCTCAGAGCCGTCTGAGCTTGCCGCGCACTGCATGGAGGACATTGATAAAACCTTCATTCAGCGGGTGCACAAGGGAGATATCATTGCGGCGGGACGCAACTTTGGCTGCGGCTCCTCCAGAGAGCACGCACCCATTGCCATCAAGGCAGCTGGCGTTTCCTGCGTCATCGCAGAAACCTTCGCCAGAATTTTCTACCGCAATGCCATTAACATCGGCCTTCCGATCATCGAGTGCAAGGAAGCTGCGCAGGAGATTAAAGAGGGCGATCAGGTGTCCATCGACTTTGACAGCGGCGTGATCACCGATGAAACGACCGGCAAGACCTACCAGGGACAGGCATTCCCTCCCTTCATGCAGGGACTCATTGATGCCGGCGGACTGATCAATTACGTCAACAGCAAAGAGGTGTAAAAACATGGCGGTTTTAGCACCGGCCACATTTCAATGTGAACCCGCTACTTGCAGGAGAAGTCACGATTGAAACTGGCAGGCAGCAGGTGACCGTCAGGATGGCAGTAAAAAAGCGAGACTTCGTAAGAAGCCTCGCTTTTTTTTACTGATTAAATACCCTCGTAAAGGAGCCGGATTCGGACAGCGGCTGACCGGCCATCTGCAGGTGATGCACATCGCCCAGCACCTGCGCGCGGAACATGGCAATTCCGGGAACATTGCCGGGGATAATGCCGCACTGGCGCTTTTCTGCATTCAGTACACACAGCGACGTCGGAGGAAGGTAGATGGTCTGCTTGAGCACCAGAGGGGAGATGCCCAGAAGATACCCGATGGCCTCCAGATTGGCGCCCAGATGGGCGAAAAAGACAATGGTGACGTCCTCATCGCCGCGTGTCTGTTCCTCATCGGTTCCATAGTATCCGCCGGTCCGGTGATAGCCGTACTCCGCAAGAATTCCGTCCAGGCCCTTTCGCAGATTCAGTACAGCAGCAGGGTATTGGGGATTGGACTGCAGAACCTCGTGCTGATAGAAATTGTCCTTGTCGTACAAAAGCGGCTCGCCGGTCCAGTACTGCGGCATGAAGTCCCAGGGGACCTTTTTCTCGCCGGTGGTGGGATCTGTGACGGCGTAGGAAAACTCCTGCATCCAGTCCAGAACCTCGGCTGTTCGTCCCATTTTGCGAAGAGACGGCTCGGCCGTCAGCTTGGCCCGTGCCAGAGGAGATGTGTAAAACCGGTCCACCTTCCAGTGAGGAACGCGCTCTGCCAGAAGCTCTGCTTCATGGAAGCCGCGGGGGGTCAGTGTATTGTGTTCGTAGTCCGGCTCAGCGTGCCGGATAAAAATCAAGCGCATAGTAATTCTCCTGCTGAATGGCATTGCATCATATG
>CAVBQH010000297.1:0-2913 GCA_963597485.1 Acutalibacteraceae bacterium | reverse complement strand
GGAATCCTGCTTCCATCCGGAACAACCAGTTCGTCCCTCTCCACAAGATAGTCCCTCCCATCCTCGTAGCACATGGTCCCATCGTAGCTCTCTACGCGCAGCACACGGGATGGCTGCCACAGAAACGGTGCCCGACGAATTCCGTTTGCCCCTACCATCGCAAAGGTCTCGCGATAGCACAGCGTTCCCTCCCAAAAGGGCGTCATCCATTCTCTTTGTAAATCACTCATGCTTTCATGCCCCCTGCCATGTTGTTACACAGCACCATAAAATGGTAACTATTCTGCACCCATCTCGATTTTAATACCCGAAAACGCCTGATGGCATTTTCTCTTTGCATTCAGAAAAACTCGTTGTGGCTGTTTCTATGAACCATACTACACTCATCCGTCGGATTCAAATAATTACAAATCCGGCTGCAGTCAAAAAGGACCGACATCCCCACAAAGAGAGGATGCCGGTCCCTTTTTTTAACAGTTCTTTCTATCTGACTTCCTGGTTTACTGCTCGCCTTCGTAAGCAACAACAGCGCCCTGGTAGGTGTTGTTGATGTAGTTTACAGCGGTCTCGGAGTGCAGTGCATCAACAAGAGCCTTGATCTTTGCGGAGGACTCGTTGCCCTCTTCTACAGCAATGATGTTCACATACTGCTGGATTGCATCACCCTCTGCAGACTCGGTAGCCAGAGCGTCCGTTGCCACATTGAGGCCGTTCTCCAGTGCATAGTTGCCGTTGATAACGCCGAAGGCTACGCTGGGAAGCTGCTTCGGAACCTGTGCTGCCTCGACCTCAACCAGCTCCAGGTTGTGAGGATTCTCTGCAACATCATTTACGGTTGCGGTTACACCGGCGCCGTCCGCCAGAGTGATCAGGCCCTCCTGCTGGAGCAGAAGAAGTGCTCTTGCCTCGTTGGTGGTATCGTTCGGAATTGCAATGGTATCGCCGTCTGCGATGTCATCAAGGCTGGACTTGGTTCCGCCGTAGATTCCGAAGGGCTCATAGTGGATTCTGCCGTTCTCAGCGATGGCAAGATGTGTGCCGTTCTCCTCGTTGAAGGAGTTCAGGTAATTCACATGCTGGAAGTAGTTGGCATCAAAGTCGCCGGACTCTACTACGTTGTTGGGCTGTACGTAATCCTCGAATACGGTAACCTCCAGCTCGTACCCCTCTTCCTTCAGCAGATCCTTTACTGCATCGAGGATCTCAGAGTGAGGTGTCTGGGAAGCGGCAACCTTGATCACATTGTCGCCGTCTGCAGCAGCCTCTGTGGATGCTTCCTCAGCTGCCTCTGTGGCCGCCTCTGTAGATGCCTCAGCAGCTTCTGTGGATGCCGCTGCTGCGGAATCGGAGGAAGAGCTGCCGCAGCCGGCCAGAAGACCTGCTGCCAGTGTGGATGCTGCGAGTACTGCTAAAAACTTGTTTTTCATAATTCTCCTCTTTCTGCGCTTACTGCGCCTGCGGGGAAGTACCCCATAAATGTTTGCGTACCGGTCCGTCGATACACCTTGTGTATGAACCTCCGGTACAACTCCTCTATCACAACGACCCTGGCAGATTCTGTCAGAAGGCCGAAGCAATCATACGTGATGGTGTAGAAAACACCCTACCAAACCGTTTGGACTTTTACGTCCTCCTATCATCAGATATGTCTCTTATCCAGACGAACCGCCAGAACGGAGCCGATCAGCTGGAAGACCTGTACCAGGAGAATCAGCAGTATAACTGTCACATATAAGATGTTGGGCTGGAAGCGGTAGTAACCGTACCGAATGGCGATGTCACCCAGTCCGCCGCCGCCGATGGTTCCTGCCATTGCGGAATACCCGAGGATCGTTCCGATGGTGATGGTCGCACCGGAAATCAGCGATACCCTCGCCTCTCCCAGGAGGACCCGCAGTACAATCTGGAAATTATTGGCTCCCATGGACTGTGCCGCCTCGATCACGCCGTGGTCAACCTCCTTCAAAGAGGATTCCACCATCCGGGCGATCAGCGGTGCCGCCGAAATAACCAGCGGAACAATCGTTGCTGTAGATCCATAGGTCTTTCCTACAATCACCTTCGTCAGCGGCAGCACAATGATCAGAAGGATCAGAAACGGCACCGACCGCATCACATTCGTAATAATGTCCAGAACCCGGTAGATTCCCGCATTAGGATGAAGTCCGTCCTTATCCGTTACCGTAAGGACAATTCCCCAGGGAAGTCCGATCACATACCCCAGAAGGCAGGAGACCAACGTCATATACAGCGTATCCCGAACGCCCTCGGCGATCATCTGAATTTCCTGTGCACTCATGCCTTTTCACCTCCCGGAAGAGTTCCTTCGCCCGTCAGCTCCTCCACTGCAAGCCCGCGCTGCTCCAGATAGGCAATCTGCCGATCAGCCGCAGCTGGATCATTATCCAGTCCCAGAACCATCTCTCCTCTGGCAACACCGCCGATATCCTTGGTATCTGCCCGCAGGATGTTCACCGGATGTCCGGTCTCCAGAATCATGTTGGCAATTACCGGTTCATAGGAGGAGTTCGTACTGAACACAATACGGACACGGCGCGTCTCATGCAGCTCACTTTGGAGCTTCGCATGCTGCAGCGACTTCTGCCCTTCCTGTTCCTTTTCCCACTCATCGGGATCCTTTCCCTCGATGATGAGCTGTCTGGCCGCTCTTGACTTCGGATGAGTGAAAATATCCTCCACAAGCCCATCTTCTACAATCTCGCCGCTCTCGACGATCGCCACATGACGGCAGATCTCCCGAACCACCGACATCTGATGGGTAATGATCACGATGGTAATGCCGGTTTCCTCGTTGATCTTACGAAGAAGCTGCAGAATGGACTGCGTGGTCTGGGGATCCAGTGCGCTGGTTGCCTCATCGCACAGAAGGATCTTCGGATCACTGGCCAGTGC
>CAVBQH010000296.1:0-2915 GCA_963597485.1 Acutalibacteraceae bacterium | reverse complement strand
ACTTGGCATGGCGTTTGAGCCGGAGGAGCGCTATGAGAATCCGGACGGCTCGGAGATTGTTTTCACGCAGGACTATTTCGGAGAAAAGCGAGGAGTTTCTGCGATGCCGGGACCGTTTGCGGTGAAAGATGAATGGGGGTATGCACTGTAGGCTGATGGTGCGGTAGGAATCTGTGCAAAAAGACGAAAAACGTACTGCAGCGAGCCAGTGGTCATCAGAAAGGTAGCAGGATGCTGAAAAGGGGGATAAAACGGGAATATAAAAGGGCAGAAGCATATTTTAAAAGCCATTTTTCCAGCTTCTTTATTCTGATATTCCTGATTTTTTCGGTTATATTCATTTGCTTTTTGATGGGCTTTATGCGGTCCGAATTCTACGATTACCTCAGCAAGACCAGCAGAGAAACAGAGGTCACGGTTTGTAATTCGCTGGTAAGTGCGCTCAATGCCAAGCTCCAGGACAGCATAGAGCAAGGCTCGCAGCTTGCCTCTGATACGGGAATCGGGAAACGACTTAAGAAGGTTGCGGCGGGGAAAATCGGAGCGAGTACGGAGCTGTATAATTATCTGAGTAAGAAGGATTATCCGACGCAGATCGTTGCGGTTGCCGTTGTTGGATCGGAAGGTCTGGTGCAGCAGTATGACTTATACCGAACGCCGGCCAGGAATCTGTGGAGCGACACCAACATGGATACGCTGGAGGCGATGTATGACGAGGTAATGGCATCCAGGGATTCTGACGATGGATCGATGAACAGCTATCCCAGGGCGAAGGTGTTCACGAAGCCATATGTGCATCCGCTGCGTGGCGGCAAGCAGGTTTTCCATGTGGCCTATCCGTTTCTGGGAGACGGATCAGGAATTACGAATTACAGGTATGTCCTGGTGGTGACCTATGCGCTGGATGAAATCCGTAGTTCCTTAGGGAGCATTGAGATTCAGGAGGTGAATCTTGCAGAAGGCTATATGGTCGATGCGGATAACACGGTTGTGGCAAAGGCCGGCCTGGTGGACGGAGAAGAGAAGCTGGATCTGGAGGATCGTACCGGTAATATCAGCTACCTGAGCCAGGACCTTGATTATTTTGGCTGGAAGCTGGTTCTGCGTCTTGATGAAACGGTATTAAGAAAGCACGTGAACGCCATCTATCACCGCGGGCTGTATTTCTATCTGCTGATCATCGGGATTTTTATGCTTTGCTGTCTGACGGGCTTCCGTATTTTCCTGCAAAGACCGGTACAGATCATTCGTGAGGCCATTCAGTCCGTAAAGGAAGGCAAACGGGACTCCATTAAGATTGGCGGGACCAATGAGCTGTGGCAGCTGGCAGAAGAATACAATTCGATGGTCGAGCAGCTGGAAATTCAGAGAATCCATGTGGAAGAGCAGCATCAGAAAACCATGGAGTATCAGGAACGGTCTTATGAAGCGGAGCGGGAGGCGCTGGAATCGCAGATCAATGCGCATTTTATCTGCAATACGCTGGGAGCCATCAGCTATGATGCCAGCGATGCGGGAGATGAAAAAACGGCGATCCTCATTAAGAAGCTCTCGAATATCCTGCGTTACAGCTTTGACAGAAAACTCCAGGAGGTTTTCTTATCCCAGGAGATTTCGTGGATTGAACAGTATCTCTACCTCCAGAAGGAGCGCTATGAGGATGTATTTGATTACCGGATTGAATACGATGATCGGTACGGCGACTGGCCCTGCTGCAAGCTGATGCTGCAGCCGTTTGTGGAGAATTCCATTCTTCACGGGTTTGAGGGCAGAAATGAGGGAGGACTCCTTCGGATTGAGGCCAGAGAAAATGGCGGAAAGCTCCATATTGTTATCGCTGACAACGGGCGCGGGATGCCGGATGAGACAGCGCGCGTTATCGGGCAGATTTTAAAAGAAAAGGGAAATGTGTCGACCATTCAGCGGGGGAAGGTCGGCGTAGGAATCCTGAATGTCGTCATCCGAATGAAAATGTTCTATGGAGACGCCTTCGATGCAGAGATGACGACAGGGCCGCAGGAGGGAACGGTATTTCACTTCTGCCTGCCGCTGCCGGCAGCGGACTGGAACGAGGAAGAGGAAAATGATGAAGATTTTGATTGTGGAGGATGAACCAAGAGCAGCCAGAGGTCTTCGGAATCTTCTGGAAGAGGAGGATGAGACGGTCGAAATCATCGGCATAGCAGCCGATGGAAGAGCGGCGTTGGAGCAGTTGCGGCTGCGGCAGCCGGATGTTGTGATGACAGACATACGAATGCCGGGAATGGACGGAATGGAGCTGATTCGCTCCATACGGGCGATGAATTATTCCTGCCGGATCGTGATCATCAGCGCGTACGAGGAGTTTGACATCGCAAGAGAGGCGCTGTCCCTTGGTGTAACGGATTACCTGGTAAAGCCGATTGTCAAGGATGATGTGCACCAGCTCCTGGATAAGCTCCAGAACAGAAAACGGCCTTGGGAACAGAATTCGGAGCTCCTGGACCGCTATCCGGACGCACAGCCCATTGTTCGTCATGCCTTGAAAATAATCGGAGAGTCCTACCAGACAAGGCTTATGCAGCGGGATGTGGCGGAGGCACTGGGAGTGACAGCAGAGTATTTTAGCTACCTGTTCACCAAGTGCATCGGCGTGAACTTTGCAAAGTTCCTGCGATCCTATCGGATTGAAAAGGCCAAGGAGTTTCTTCTTGGCGGAGAGGCATCGAAGGACGATGTCTTTGAGAAAACGGGCTTCTCCGACAATAAATATTTTCAGAAATGTTTCAAGGAAGAAACGGGAATGTGCGTCAGTGACTTCCTGGAACGATCTAATTATTCTTAGCCCTGCACTGCAGGGCTTTTTCTTTATCGACACATCGTAACTATTCAGAGCCCATTCGCAAAATCGCTGCTACGCAGCTTTTCTTTTGCTC
>CAVBQH010000295.1:0-2922 GCA_963597485.1 Acutalibacteraceae bacterium | reverse complement strand
GATACAAACGCACATCGGATATATCAAGCTTGCCGCTGGGGGATGCGCTGCTGTCTTCCTCTTGCCGGGATGAACTATGGCTGAAGCGGGTTCCGGACGGCTTCCAGGCCTCCTGCATCAGGTGCGTCAGTAGACTGGCGAGCGCCTCGTTCAGCTGCATATCCCGAATATAAGAATCTGAGACAGACAGCTCATACAGATGATCCAGGAGCGATGAAAAGGAAGAAAATCCAAGATCTGAGGAAGGACGGAACACCGGACTCCCGCTTCGCTCCAGAAATTTGCGGTAGATGCCGGGCATTTGCATGCCGGAAAAGTGCACCCATTTGAGCTCCCACAGATCCTGCGAGGTTGTGTGGGCATAGGGGACGGAGCAATCCAGAAAGACGCAGTCCCCCGCGTGCAGTGCATAGGTCTCATCTCCGGTCTGCAGACTTCCGCTTCCCGAAATGACCAGGAAAAACAGATACGATGCCAGCCCGCTTCGGCGGCTCGTATGGGGCTTGGCTGCCTGAAGGGAACCGGCCTCCTGCAGGAACAAAAGAGAATCCCTCGCAAAGGCGGACGAAGTATAGATGCTGCGGCGAGATGTAACAAGATCGCCGTGAAATTCTGCAGTTTGTGTGTTCATAGGCGTGTCAATATTGTGCTATTTATAGCCAGCATCGTGCATTGGAAACACGGAAATCATTTGGTATCATCAGTATGTTTCAGATTAAATGCAGTGTCAAGATGATGCGCTGACGGATACCCTGGTACACCGGAGCAAGCATGAGCAGCGTCTGGTATCAGCAAGATCCAAAGAACAGCCGCACGGCAGCGGTGACAGCACAAATAAGAATACAAAGGAGAACACAAATGGCAAAGACAGCACTTATTACCGGCGTAACCGGACAGGACGGATCCTATCTTTCGGAATTCCTTTTGGAGAAGGGGTATGAGGTTCACGGCGTGATTCGCCGCTCCTCTGTGGATTACCGCGAGCGAATCGCGCATCTGGAGACAAACCCGCATTTCCATCTCCATTATGGAGATCTCGGAGATTCCATGAGCATTGTAGGCATTGTCAGCAAGGTGCGCCCGGATGAAATCTACAACCTTGCAGCACAGTCCCACGTACAGGTTTCCTTTGATGTGCCGGAGTTTACGGCAGATGTGGATGCCATTGGCGTGCTGCGCGTTCTCGAGGCAGTTCGCCTGTGCGGACTCAAGGATACCTGCCGCATTTATCAGGCATCCACGTCGGAGCTCTATGGCCGCGTAGAGGAGGTTCCGCAGAGAGAGACTACACCGTTCCATCCCTACAGCCCGTATGCCGTTGCCAAGCAGTATGGATTCTGGATTGTTAAGGAATACCGCGAGGCCTACGGCATGTTCGCCTGCTCCGGTATTCTCTTTAATCACGAGTCGGAGCGCCGCGGAGAGACCTTTGTTACCCGCAAAATAACCCTCGCTGCAGCCAGAATTGCTCAGGGCAAGCAGGACAAGCTCTATCTTGGAAATCTTTCCTCGCTGCGTGACTGGGGCTATGCAAAGGACTATGTGGAGTGCATGTGGCTGATCCTTCAGAACGAAACGCCGGAGGACTTTGTCATTGCAACCGGCGAGCAGCATTCCGTTCGCGAGTTTGCAACCCTGGCCTTCCATGATGCCGGGATCGAGCTGGAATGGCAGGGAAGTGAGATGGATGAGAAGGGAATTGATAAGGCAACCGGAAAGGTGCTGGTAGAGGTATCTCCCGATTTTTACCGCCCGACGGACGTAGTAAACCTTTGGGGTGATCCGTCCAAGGCCAAGGCGCAGCTGGGTTGGAATCCGACCAAGACCAGCTTCGAGGAGCTGGTACGTATCATGGTTGAACACGATATGGAGAAGGTAGCTAAGGAGTAAGGGAAAGGAAGCAAAGCTATGATGGAAAAGGAAGCCAAAATATATGTAGCCGGCCACCGCGGAATGGTGGGCTCAGCAATCAAACGGGAGCTGGAGCGTCAGGGCTACACGAATATCATTACCAGAACGCACAAGGAGCTGGACCTGACAAGGCAGGACCAGGTAGAGGCGTTTTTTGCAGAAGAAAAGCCGGAGTATGTATTCCTCGCAGCTGCCAAGGTGGGCGGCATCGTGGCAAACGAGGAAGCACTGGCGGATTTCATGTATGACAACATGATTCTGGAAATGAATGTGGTGCACAGTGCCTGGAAGAACGGCTGCAAAAAGCTGGAGTTCCTGGGAAGCTCCTGCATTTATCCCCGTATGGCACCGCAGCCGATGACCGAGGATTGCCTCCTTAGCGGTCCGCTGGAGAAGACAAATGAAGCATACGCACTGGCTAAGATTTCCGGCCTGAAATACTGCGAGTTCTTAAATCGCCAGTACGGAACGGATTATATTTCGGTGATGCCGACAAATCTGTACGGCCCCAATGACAATTACCACCCGACGCACAGCCATGTGCTGCCGGCACTGATCCGCCGCTTCCATGAGGCTAAGGAGCAGAACCTCCCCTATGTTACCTGCTGGGGAGACGGTTCGCCGCTTCGCGAGTTCCTGTACGTGGATGATCTTGCCAACCTGTGCGTGTTCCTGATGAACAACTATTCCGGCAATGAAACCGTGAATGCAGGCACCGGCAAGGAACTGACCATCAAGGAGCTGACCCAGAAGGTGGCCGAGATTGTTGGGTATAAGGGCGAGATCCGCTGGGATGCATCCAAGCCCAACGGCACGCCGCGCAAGCTCCTGGATGTCTCGAAGTCTAGAAACCTCGGATGGGAAGCGAAGACCTCTCTGGATGAAGGCATCCGCCTGACCTACGAGGATTTCCTGAACAATCCGATGCGCGCGGAGCGCTGAGGGTTCACAGTCAGCCAAGCGACAGGGTGGCGGATGGATGTCCAGGTTCGGGGCCTTCCGAGGACCTCG
>CAVBQH010000294.1:0-2924 GCA_963597485.1 Acutalibacteraceae bacterium | reverse complement strand
ATGACATAGGGCATGTCAATATTTGTGGTTTTGCCGCCGATATAATTGCCGTTGAACATATCGTTGATGTTCTTAGCCGTGGGATTCTTATCATAGTGCCCGTCGTGATGTAAGCGCTTAAAAATCCGGTAGATGTCGCTCCATGTCGTCTACCACTACAATGGTAGTTGGTAGTAATTCACTACCAACGCAAATGCCCCAACCGCTTCGATTGGCGGTCAGGGCACTATGACAATTCACATATGATGCAGATACTCGGATTTTATGCGGTCCGAAGCTTCTTACTGCGTTCCTCAGTGATCCGTTTTACTTCAGGATTCCAAGGTGCCAGCTTTTCAAGCTCTTCATCCGGCGTCTGACTGGTTGGGCATTTCTCAAGAAGGTAGGTTAGGTATTGGTAAATATTCACTCCATTCGCTCGTGCCATCTCTACCATCGTGTAAATCAGCGCACTTGCCTGTGCTCCGGAGGGAACTACCGCAAACAACCAGTTCTTGCGACCGATGACCACCTGCTTCACTGCACGTTCGGACGCATTATTGGAAAAGCTGCACCTTCCATCCAGAAGATAATTCTCCAACAGATCCTTTCTGTTTCGAATGTATTTCACGGCTTTGTCGAAACGCGTTCCTTTCTCCGGGTTCTGTTTTTCAAGCCACGACCAAAGGCCCTCCAGAACAGGCTTTTCCTTCTGAAGGCGTTTCTCTTTGATCTTTTCCGGAGACATTTGCAGGGAATGAATGTCTTTCTCGATCGTGAAGAGCTTATTGATGTAGGCAGTTCCCTGGACGGCCGGAACGGAGTAGTCGTATTCGTGTCCTGCCGGAATGGCTTCTACCATGTACCGTCTTACGTGTGCCCAACAGGCCGTCCTCGTCACATCCGGCACAACGTTATAGCCACTGAAGCCGTCTGTCATAAGGTAACCTTTGTACCCCTTAAGGAACTCGGCAGCATTGGCGCCGGCTCTTGTTTTGTAGTATCGGTACAAAACAATCGGAGCCCCTTCATCCTCGCCGCTGCAGAACACCCACATGTAAGATTTGGATTGCGGCTTCTTGTCCTTTTCATTCAGGACCTGGAAGGGTGTTTCATCCGCCATGATAAAGCTGCGCTTCAAAAGCTCACAATGGAAGTAATTATACATCGGTGTGAAGAACTCTTCAGCGTTTTTAATAAGCCAGTTGCACAGCGTAGCTCTGCCGACATCAACACCCATCTGCGCCCAATCCTTCTCCTGACGATACAGAGGAACACCCTGGCAAAACTTCTGATAAGCCGCCCATGCGACAGTAGAAGCAGAGGCCATCCCGTGGAGCATATGTACCTGTCCGTCGCGACTTTTGATAAGCTCCGGAACAACTCCGTTTCCGGAACAGTTCTTGCAGCGGTATGTAACGCTGTACCATTTGATGATCTCGATCCTCGCAGGAATGATGTTGTATTCGGTACGAAGATACTCCTCTCCGACGCGGGTATACGGTGCTCCGCATTCCGGGCACACCTTCTGATCCTCCGGAAGGTCAACGTACTTCTTTTCATAAGGACGTCCTTCCAGAATCTCGGCTAAGGTCTTTCTTTTCTTCCTGGGTTTTCTGGGATTGGTTTCAGATGTGTCATCGGAAGCTTCTTCCGTTTCTTCAGCTTCTTCAGCAGCCTGGCCCTCAACGATGTCATAAAGGACTTCTGCCTCATTGAACAGAAAGCTAAGCTGTCCCTCGATCTGCTTGGATCGTTTTTCGCTGGAGGTGCCGAAAAGTTTCTTCTTCAGGTAATCGACTTGCTCCTGAAGATTGTTCTTCTCTTTGAGGAGGTCTTCTTTCTCCTTCGCCGTTGCATCAAGCTGCTTTTTCAGTTCCTCAATCTCGCGATTAGCCTTTACCATCTGATCGCGAAGTTCACGAAGCTGAAGCTCCAAAGCATCCCGTGCCACCGACTTTTTCCTCCTGTTTTTGATGAATTTATTATACCATAAACAGGACCGGGAATCATCAAAAAACGTTGAAAAATCAAGGTTTTTCGATGATTCCGCAGTGGAAAAAACTCTGCAAAATCGAGGCGTTTTATCCGTTACGGATCGCCTTTGGCTGGTCGATATCCAGACCAGACATCAGCCAGTCGAACTCCTTCCAAGAGAGATCCCGGACCTCGGATTCGTCTCTTGGCCAGCGGTATCTTCCGTATTGCGCAGTGAGGCGTTTATAGATTAGCACATATCCGTCCGGTTCCTTCAGAAGCACTTTTATTCTGTCACAGCGTCTGCCGCAGAACAAAAACAAAGAGCTCTCTGACGGATTCAGTTTTAGTTGATCCTGGATTACTGCACACAAACCATCGATGGATTTGCGCATATCCGTGTATCCGCAAACGATGTAGATGTGGCTTGCCATGGAGATGTCGGCTAACATGGCTGATTCACCAGAAAGGACAGAATCTGTTCAACAAGCGAAGGATCTGTTCCGTTGCATAACCGCACAGAGAGATTTCCTGCTGTTATCTGAACCATATGTGAATTGTCATAGTGCATAGCCGCGTCCTGCAAGGCAGGAGCGGCAGAGAAGCCCTGTTTCGTCTCCGGAATAATTGATACCGGAACCACATCAGGAAGCGACTTGGCGGTCAGATCGTGGATTACTTTTTCATTTTGCTCACACTTCGGTATCTGACATGCTTTCTTACGCAGCCGGGCAACTGCATTGTAAAAGGTACTGATGTTGATTCCATTGGCAGCGCACCAGTCTTTGTCTGACATGCCGCTCTGCCTGCACGTAGTAACCATCTGCATCCACTCCTCTGCGGAGTGGAAGGTTCTGCGACTCATGGCAATCCTCCTCTTGGTAATCAAGTGTAGTGAAATGTTACTGACTACCATTATGGAGGAGAGAACTACCGATTCACAGACACCAGGTTTTTAAGCGCTTACG
>CAVBQH010000293.1:0-2926 GCA_963597485.1 Acutalibacteraceae bacterium | reverse complement strand
GACACAGACATACGGCAGATAGACCTTAATATGTCCGGGACGGAAGGCATCATCGTCCACACGAATGCTGAGGCGGATGCGGAAGCGCCAGGAATCGGAGCCGTTTCTGTGCATATCCAGAAGCGCTGCGCGGCATTCGTTGTCTGCTGTCTCCGGAAGCTCGGTTTTAGGCTCACCGGCGGATGCCAGGCGCTCTGCGTGCTCCTTGTCGTTACGAAGTGTGCCGACCATGCTGCGGATAAAGTGCTCCTTGCCGTTTACATAGATCCAGTCAATGCGGCCGTTGTCCTGCAGCTCCCTGAACTGCTCCTCTGTAAGTTCCGGATAAATGGTTCTTGCCTTTTCCAGCGCCTCCTCATAGGGAATGGGATAGTCGGAAGGAAGAGCCCGCAGAATCTCTCTCTCCACGCGGAGCTTGGACTTAAGATTCTCGTTAATATCCTTCTGCAGCCACTTCTCAATCAGGCGTGCCTCGCCCTCAAAATCACCGAACTGCTTGCGGCTTTCAATATCAGTCGGGAGCGCCGTGCTAAGTGCCTCCAGGTCCTCATAACGAAACGGTTCCATACAGCCTCCTTATCGAGTGTCGTTGCGGATGCCGCATCAAAAGCCTTCGGCAGCCGATATCCGTTGGGGCAAAGATCCATTGCCCCTGATGTCATGATGCTGGGCTCAAAAGTTTTTTGAACCCATGATACATTATGCGTGCAGCACGTCGTCATACACGCGAAGAACATTCTTATAGAAAATACCCTCAATTTCTTCCTGCGTAAAGCCCTTTTCGGAAAGTCCCTCTGCCAGTGCACACATGCGGTCGGCTGTGCCGTAGTCCAGAAGGCCGCCGATGCCGTCAAAATCGGTGCCGATGCCGATGCACTCTCTGCCGCCGACATTAATGATGTGCCGTGCGTGGGCAGCAATGGCATCCAGAGTCTGTCGGGGATCCTGATCCTTGGGCTCCAGAAATTCCGGACAGAAGTTCAGGCCCATGACACCGCCGTGCTCTGCCAGGGAGCGGATCATATCATCCGTCAAGTTCCGGCTGCAGCCGCAGACGGCTCTTGCGTTGGAATGGCTGGCAACAAAGGGCCCCTTTACAATGCGGCATACGTCGTAGAAGCCGCCATCGGACAGATGCGAGACATCCACCAGCATGCCCATGGCCTCCATGGCTTCAACAAATTCAATGCCTCTTTCCTTCAGACCATGATCCTCCTGGTCCCGCTGCGGATCGAAGGAAAAATAACGTTCCTTGCAGGGGTGATTGGGACTTGCCAGTTCATTCTCATAATTCCAGGTCAGCGTCATCATTCTGGCACCGGCATCATACAGCGAACGCAGGTGTTCAAGAGATCCCATGCAGCAACCGCCCTCCTCGATGGATAAAAGTGCTGAAAGCTTACCCGCCTCCAGGTTGCTGCGAATCTCGGCGCCGGTCCTTGCCTGTGCCACCAGATCGGAATTAGCCGCCAGCTCCTCTTGAAAGGTCTTCACAAGGCACGATACGGTGTACCAGGGATCCAGATATTCGGGCGCCTCAGGATTGGCGTGAGCCGGAACGTGCGAGGTACCGGTAGCTGTCTCAGAAGAAATGTTGGAATAGGGGGTGCGGATGGGTTCCTCCCCGGGCTCACTTGGATTTTCAACAAAGTCGGCACGGCGGTGAAGATCTACATAAAGCGCAAGGTTCTGGCAAAGGCAGTCACCCTTTTGCAGTTTCTCCAGATCGATCATCAGATCATTTTGGCGAAGCGATTTGTTCTCTCCCCGCAGATGTGAATACCAGATTTCGGAAATGGTATCGCAGTGCATATCGATGTATTTCATGGTACACCTCCCTGTCATGCATAATAATTCAGTATTGTAGCACGGTGAAGCAAGAGCGCAAGTGCTGCTGTATCGGTTATATTTCATGCGTCAGACCTTTTGACCACGACACAATAGGGTGATACTGTTGATACTGACAAGTTATCCATTCTTTTAAAACGGGAGGTTATTCAATGCGGATCAGAAAAAGCTTAGCATGGATGCTGACGGTTGTTATGCTGCTGGGGCTGACAGGCTGTCAGAAGACAGACGACCACGCAACGACGGGAGAAACGCAGAGTGCGTCGGAGGCAGTGACCATGGAACAGGCGGATGATGGCAAAACGGAAACGACTGCGGATGAGCGGGAATCAGAAAAATCCTCCGTACGTGTTGCAACAGCATCTGCAGGAGATGTGGAGGTAGACTATATGGTATTTGGCACGGGTGAAAAGGTGTTTGTCATCCTTCCGGGACTGTCTGTGCACAGCGTGATGGGATTGGCGAATTCTGTTGCGGAAGCGTATAAGGACTTTGCAGAGGATTACACCGTTTATCTTTTTGAAAGGCCCACGGATCTTGCAGACGGTGTTACGATTCGTGATCTTGCGGATGATACTGCAGCAGCGATGGAGGCCTTGGATATAATCGGAGCAGACCTTTTGGGAGTATCTCAGGGAGGCATGATTGCACAGTATCTTGCCATCGATCATCCGGAGCTTGTGAACCGAATGGTTCTGGGATCCACGCTTTCAAGACCGAATGATACCTTCACAGGGATTGTCAATGAATGGATTCAGCTGGCCGAAGATAAAGACGAAGAAGGACTGCTCGGAGCATTTGTTGATGACGTTTATTCAGCAGATACTCTGGAAGCCTATCGTGATGTGCTGATTTCCTCAAATCAGGGAATCACCGATGCAGAGTACGAACGGTTCATTCAGCTGGCCCGGTCGTGCCTGACCTTTAACTGCTATGAAGAGCTTGCCAAGATCCAGTGCCCGGTGCTGGTGCTGGGATCCGAAGGGGACAAGGTCGTGACGCCGGAAGGGTCCAGAGAAATTGCGGAAGCTCTGCAGTGCGAGCTGTATCTGTATGATGACAGCTATGGACATGGTGT
>CAVBQH010000292.1:0-2945 GCA_963597485.1 Acutalibacteraceae bacterium | reverse complement strand
CTACGGCAGCACGCCAGCCGCTCAGAATCAGGTGCAGCGCGCTCTTGGAGAACAGCTCGCTGATTGCGCACGCATTCGGGCTGAGGAAGGACTCCACAGCGTGAATCATGGCATCAATCGAAGAGGTAGCAAAGACGCCATACGGCAGACTTGCAAGCATACCCGGGATCAGTGCTGCCTCGTTGGCAAACATAGCCGGAGAGACAATGCCCTGCTTGACGCCCTTGGTGGTGCGGTTGATGATGGAAATATTGGTTACTTCAGAACCGGTGCCGCAGGTAGTCGGAACGATAACCAGCTCATGAACCTTGTGCAGGTCTGCCATGCGGTCGTACAGATCGTCTACCTTGTCTTCCTTGGAAGCAACAGCCAGCACCTTGGCAATGTCGATAATGGTGCCGCCGCCGACAGCGATAATACGCTTGTATTCTTTTCCGCGCAGCTCGTCGAGGATGGCGTCTACCATCACGTCGGTCGGTTCGCCCATGCCGTACTTTTCCTGAAACAGGGTATGGCATCCTAGATTCAGCGCGGAAATTGTCGGCTCGTAAATATATTCATTGGTCAGAATGAGATCTTCTGCACCCAGACCAGCTTCTTCCGCATAGGTCTTAAAATCTGCATATTCTGCAATTGCAGGAATCAACTGAAATGCTTTCATGTCTGCGCCTCCTGCCTTAAATTTCCGGGAAATACTTTGCGTCGGCTGCGGTTACCCACTCGTATTCCGGCACAACCGTGGTCACGATGTTCTTGTTG
Organism: Acutalibacteraceae bacterium; assembly: GCA_963597485.1. Classification (GTDB taxonomy): domain Bacteria; phylum Bacillota; class Clostridia; order Lachnospirales; family Lachnospiraceae; genus CAG-791. The sequence goes on along the minus strand of CAVBQH010000292.1, from coordinate 2,186 downwards.
TCCTGCAGACGGATGCACCACAGATAGTACTCTGCATACCCCGGTGCTGCACACTGAGAATGGGTAACATTCTCCGGCATACCGGTCAGATCATTGTTCTTTACCTTGAATGCATCATCGCCGTACTCAGCCAAGCCATAGCCGTTTTCCGGCAGGAACTTATAGTAATACAGCTCTGGCTCTACATGCTGATGCGGTGGGTAAGAGGACCACTTGCCCGGGAAGTGTACGACTTCACCGATGAAGAAATTGGTCTCCGGGCAGTTGGAGCGATCAAAGAACGTACGAACCAGACGGGTAGAGCACTCGTTCATCTGACCTGCGCCGCGCTCCTCGTTTGCGCTCAGGCAGTCCTCCGGACGCATGAGGCGGGAAGCAAAGCTGCGCTTGTTTTCGGTACGTGCCACTGCGATTTCTGCGTCTGCGCCGCAGGTAATGGTAACAGCAGTGTTCTGCGGAACATGCAGCAGAATAGCGCCCTCATGGAAGCAGTCCTTACGGGTTACGGTCTCGGTCTTGCCTTCCCAAGCGAAGGTAACATTACCGCTCATCAAATCGTAAACCACTTCCTGTGCGTAGTCAAAGTTCATGATGTCGCCTGCTGTCATCTTGACAACGCCGAACTCCATGCCCATCATTTCCGGATTGTCTACTGCGGAAACCATCTTATTATAGCCCTTGTCAAACGGGGCTTTTGCTGTGTATTTCATGTCGATCGCTCCTTTGTCGGTATGCGCTTTATCAAAATAAAAATATCATCAAGTATCGGTTAATGCTCCCAGTTTCGCTGTGCATTCCTTTGCAGCGCGGCCCCCGCCGCGCTGCAAAAGCTGTGAGAAAAGGTATATACATGCGGAGAATGCATGAGTGCACAGAGTTACGAATGTCTTGTTAGGAAACTGGAGATGTGGTGTGTCATTACAGCCGTATTAACTCAATACATTCTCGCTTCGCTGATGTACTTGTCCAGACGCTTGCGTGCTTCCTGAACCTTCTCAGACTTAGATGTAGAAGCTACGCCGATGTGCCACCAGGACTCATAGCCCTCTGCCATGGTCTTCGGCAGAACCTTTGCATCAATAATGCAGGAGCCATTTTCCTTCTTTGCATCCTGAACAGCCTTGCGGAATTCTTCCGGCGTCTTAGCATAGAATGCCTTCATGCCGTAGCCTTCGCCAACCTTGCCGAAATCGGTGTAGCAGTACTTGCCGTCCAGCTTGCCGGTCTCCTCGTTGCGGTGACGCATCTCTGTTGCCAGAGAACCAACGCCGTTGCCCATCTGCAGGTTGTTGATGCAGCCGAATGCGGTGTTGTCGAATACAACGATGGTGATCTTTGCATTTTCCTGAATTGCAGTCGGGATCTCGGAGTTCAGCATCATGAAGGAACCGTCGCCAACCAGTGCGTAAACTTCCTGCTCCGGTGCTGCCAGCTTGGAGCCGAGTGCGCCTGCAATCTCATAGCCCATGCAGGATGCGCCGTATTCCATGTTGTAGGTATCCTTTGCATCGGTTACCCACAGTCTCTCAAGGTCAGCCGGCAGAGAGCCTGCTGCTGCAACAACGATTGCATCATCGTCAATCTCTTCACGCAGAATGCCTACAGCATTGGACTCGGTGATGGTACCGCCGATGTCGTTGACAAAGTCGTTCATGATCTTCTCGGTCCAGCTCGGTACGCACGGAACGAACTTGCCTTCGCCGAATCCCTCGCCATGGTACTGTACGCCGAGAACGCTCAGGCGCTCCTTCTCCCATACCTCGCGGATTTCCTGAATCTCGTTGGTGTAGCCGGACTTGTAGCCGTCAGCCTTCAATACGTCATAGATCTGCTCCAGCGTTACCTTGGCATCGCCTACGCAACGGGTCGCATCCAGCTTTTCAGCATGGAATTCAGAAGTGTTGATTGCCAGAACCTTGATATCCGGATTGCGGAACAGAACCCACTTAGAACCGGTAACGAAGTCATTGAAGCGGGTACCAACGCCGATAACCAGATCAGCATCCTTGCACAGTGCGTTTGCTGCCAGACCACCGGTAACACCGATGCCGCCTACGCTCAGTTCAAAGCTGTCCGGCAGAGCGGAATGACCAGCCTGTGTCTGAGATACCGGAATGTTGAACTCACGAGCAAACTTCATAACAGTCTCGCCTGCTTCGGAGTAACGAACGCCGCCGCCGGAGATC
>CAVBQH010000291.1:0-2951 GCA_963597485.1 Acutalibacteraceae bacterium | reverse complement strand
GGCCCCGAACCTGGACATCCATCCGCCACCCTGTCGCTGATAACAATTAAAACCGCAGGAGAAAGACTATGGCACTGATTGACGAGAATTTTATCAGCATGTGCAGTGATATCATCGCAAACGGCACAACAACCGAAGGACAGAAGGTCCGTCCGCATTGGCCGGACGGAACGCCGGCGTACACCATCAAGAAGTTTGGTGTGGTGACGCGCTATGATCTGTCAAAGGAGTTTCCGGTTCTGACACTTCGAAGGACTCCAGTAAAGAGCGCTCTGGATGAGCTTTTGTGGATCTGGCAGAAGAAGTCCAACCGGATTGCCGATCTTCATTCCGGCGTCTGGGATGAATGGGCAGATGAAGAGGGAACCATCGGGAGAGCCTATGGCTACCAGATGGCCATCAAGCACTGCTATAAGGATGTCACAGAAGAGGGCATTCGGCATGCCTTTGGCGAGGATGCGGTGATTCTGCAGACTTCCTTTGCCGGTGATCAGCTGATCCCCGATTCAGAAGAAATGAAGCTGGCGAAGGCAGTGCAGGGGCCGGATGGAATCTGGTATATGGACCAGGTGGACCGGGTGATTTATGACCTTAAGAATAATCCCTTCTCGCGCCGGATTCTGACCAGCATCTATACGTTCAGCGATTTGCACGCAATGAATCTGCATCCGTGTGCCTACAGCATGACCTTCAATGTGATTCAGAAAAAGGGACATGAAAAGCTCACGCTGAACGGCATCTTGAATCAGCGCTCCCAGGATATTCTGGCGGCCTTTGCCTGGAATGAATGGCAGTACGCGTGCCTTTTGGCGCTTCTGGCTCAGGTGTGCGATATGGAGGCCGGTGAATTCGTGCATGTTATTGCAGATGCACATATCTATGACCGACACGTGGATGCTGTCCGGGAGCTCATGAGCCGGGAACCCAAGCCGGCACCGAAGGTGTGGATCAATCCGGACATTCATGACTTCTATCAGTTTACAAGAGAGGATGTAAAGCTCATCGATTACGAGGTGGCAGGCGGACAGATCAAGGACATACCGATTGCCATCTGATGCACTGGGATTACAAGATTCAAAACAATTACGATATTTTTGCATAAAAATATGTGTATTACGAATGTTTTGAGGATTGCGGGAGCATATAGCACGTAGCAATCCGGGTATGAAGTTTGCAGCAAAAGGATAACAGCGTATGCCGAATGTAACCGATTATGTGACCTGGAGAGGGGACCTGACCTTCGAAGAAAGGCCATTCAACGAAATCGACAATCTGGTTTTGTGTCAGATTGCCTATATTGATATGAGAAGTGTCTTTCCGGAGGGAGAGATTATCGCCGTGTCCGATGTCATTCATGCCCTCCTGGAGCAGAACAAGCTCGAAACGCTGGTGGCGGACGGCGTGCAAAAGCGCGAGGAGTATACGGAATTTGCGGCAGCGGTCGCGGATTCCAGACGATTCGGACGCCTTTTGATGTCGAATTATGTCGACATTCTGGATCAACAGCAGCAAATCCAGTTTTCGGCGGTGACGTTTCGGCTGGATAAGAATACGGCCTTTGCTGCCTTCCGAGGCACGGATGATACGCTGGTGGGCTGGAAGGAAGATTTTATGCTGTCCTTTGAGCGGATTCCGGCACAGGAGCAGGCACTTTCCTATCTGGAAACGACCATGGATCCGTCCCTTTCCTATTACATCGGGGGGCACTCCAAGGGAGCTAATCTGGCCTTGTATGCAGCCTGCCTTCTTCCGGATGAGCAGCGGGGAAAGGTGCTGCACGTATACGCCAACGACGGGCCGGGACTGTGTCCGGATGTAATGGATACGGACCTGATTCGAAGGGTGGACGGCATTACGACGAAGATAGTGCCGGAATACGATGTCATCGGGAAGATCTTCGAGATGCCGGTGACGGACAACCGGATTGTAAAGAGCAGCGGCGTCGGCATTCTGCAGCACGGTATTCTTACCTGGCAGTTAAACGCAGACGGGCTTATCCTGGTGCCGGAAAATGCGCCGGGCAGCATTTGGATCGGACAGGTTATGGATCAGTGGATCGGCGGCGTTTCCAACGTGGAGGACCGAAAGGTCTTCATTGATGATCTGTTCAATGCGTTGAATGCCGGAGGTGTGGATACCTTTTATGAGATGACGGCACTGGGCCCGGAGGGCTTTGAACGGATGCTGAGCACAGTGTCAAAGATCAGTCCCATTACGCTGGATGTGGCCAGTGCGCTGCCTGTTGCGGCGGTGACCGGACAGTCGGCGGATAAATCCCTTGGCAGGAAGGCAGCCGAGCTTCTCCGGGAGTCCGTTCTGGTACGAGCGTTTATTCTGCTTGGAGGAGGTGCCGGATGCATCCTGCTGCCGGGCGGCATGCTGCCGCTTACCATCGCTGCACTTATGTCAGCCTTCGTGACGTTGGAGGTTGTCTATACAATAAAGCGCTTTCGGCAGCTAAAGGGTGATATGAAGGCGATGCAGGTACAGACCTATATCTGTATGGCGAGCATTGCGGTCTATCTGATGATTCTCATCAAGGACAACGCACTGATGCTGATCTCCAATGTGGTATTCGGACTGATTTTCCTGTTTCTGGCCTATCACATAACCGATCGGGCCAAGTCCATCCAAAAAAGGGACCGGCGCTGGTACTGGAGCGTCCTGGAGGCAGGTATTTTGACCGTGATGGGACTGTTTGTTCTGTTTGCTCCGGAGAGCACCATCCAGACCTTTACGTTTGCGGCAGGCATTGTATTTGTGATCGACGGAATCGTCCATCTCGTGAGTGCCGTGCGGCAGAGGAAGCGAAATACAGCCAGGTGACAGGGGCGGCAGAATGTTCGGCTTTGAGCTATCTCGAAAATGACGAAGTCAGTGTGGCATCCCTGAGCGGGCATCTCCGCCAGGACCCGCGGCACATGGCACTAGTACATCGTTTGCAAAATAAC
>CAVBQH010000290.1:0-2972 GCA_963597485.1 Acutalibacteraceae bacterium | reverse complement strand
GTTCTGTAGAGCAGGATCCGCTGGTATATGGATCCAGTCCGGAAACGATGTCCTGGTGCTCCTTTGAGTGGTCGAACATGCTTACCTCGAGCATGGCGGCTGCACCGGAAGGCATGGAGCTGGGAATGATCACCTATCCGTCTCCGGATTCCAAAAAATCGAATTATCTGAAGCCGAGCCAGTTCTTTGCAATTTCCACAGATTCCAAGAACCCGGACGAGGCAGCAAAGATTCTGAACTTCATTACAAATTCGCTGGACTGCAACAACATCCTTCTGGGCGAAAGAGGAATTCCGCTTTCCAGCTCCGTTGCAGAGGCTATCTCTGATAAGTTGGATGAGGGCTCCCAGAGAGCAATCACCTATATCAACGATGTTGTAAGCCCTAATTCCTCGAAGATCAACCCTCCGAACGCACTTGGCTACAGCGAGGTGAATGACCTGATCAAGAAGCTGCAGGAGAAGGTTTGCTACGGGGAGATTACAGCAGAAGAAGCCGGAAATCAGCTGTTCGAGCAGGGCAACAAGATCATGGCAGAGGCAGCAGAATAAAATCGTGAAGCTCGACGAAGAGTGCATTGGATGGCATGCATCAAATACTTTGTTGTAAGAAATCGGAAGGCAATGTAAAGATTTGTTCACGTGCGAAGAGGAGAGTGACCATATGGTCACTCTCCTTTTTTGCGATACTGAAGCGGTGTTTTGCCGACGGTGGTGCGGAAGACGCGTTCAAAATAGGTGACGTTTCCAAAGCCGGTCTCGTCTGCGATGTCGGTTATGGAATGATCCGTGTGCAGGAGAAGTTCCTTGGCTTTTCGAATGCGCATGAAGGTGATGTATTCAACAATGGTAAAGCCGGTGATCTGCTTGAACGCGGCGGTCATGCGGGAACGGCTAAAATAGAATTCAGCAGCCAGATCATCCAGAACAATTTTCTCGGAGCAATGGCGCTGGAGATATTGCGCCAGATCATCGATTTTTCGGTGGAGCTCGGAGGCAGAGGAAGAGCCCTGCGATTGACCGGAGCTGGTGGCAGCGTATGGAATCTGCTGCTGGCGGGCAGCCGTGCAGAACAGATCCAGCAGCTGCATGGCCAGGAGGAATAAGGTGGAACGCGCAGTGTTTGTTACAAATCCGTCTCTCAGTTGCGAGAGGATGGACAATACGCTGTTCCAATTCGTGTCAGAAAAGGAAACCGGTTCCTGGTAAAAGGGAGCAAAGGACGCAAACGGCGGATAGCCAAGGCTCTGGAAGATGGCATCATAGGGCCGGGAGCTGAACTGGAGCAGAAAGCGATGATGCTCCGGATTCTCGTTGAACATGCTGGTCTTGTGGATCTGATTGGGACCAATCAGAATGCCGGAGTGCGCATGAACGTGCCAGGTGTTCTGATCAACGAAGTAGTAGCGGTCTCCCTCGAGCAGGAAGTACAGCTCGATATCACTGTGATAATGGCGTGTTGCCATGGAATAGCTTTTATGACGAACGATCTCCTCGGCGAACAGTCCGTTGATGTCTTTTTTGAGAAGGATGTTTCCGGTGTCCATGTGATGCTCCTTACGTTCGTGCATTGTGTGCAGAACAATGCTCACAATATTGGCCGATCGGATATATTTTAGCAATTATGCTCCGATTTTTATAGAGAAATGAGCGGCGCGCAAGTAGAATAAAACTCAAGAAGGAACGGTTCACTGATCGGCTAAATGCCAGGTTCCGTCGCGGACTGTCTCTGAACAGTGAGAGATCAGTGATTCACAGACAAAGGTAAACTGCGCAAATGCATTCCTGGCAGATGTCGCAGATTTGTGGTAACCAAACTAAGGGGAAAAGGAGACACAGCAATGAAGTACGCAAGCAAAAAAGCAACAGATGTAAAGATCGCCTACATCGGCGGAGGCTCCCGCGGCTGGGCGTGGACCTTCATGACGGATCTGGCACAGGATGATGAGATCTCGGGGGAGATTCGTCTGTACGATATTGATCCGGCAGCGGCTGAGGCGAACAAGGCCATCGGCAATCAGCTGATGAGCCGGGAGGACGCAAAGGGAAACTGGACCTTTGAAGTGTATCCGACCCTGAAGGAAGTGCTGACCGGCTGCGATTTTGTCGTTATTTCGATCCTGCCCGGCACCTTTGATGAGATGGAATCGGATGTACATCTGCCGGAGAGAGTAAACTGCTGGCAGTCCGTGGGTGATACAGCAGGCCCGGGAGGAATTATCCGTGCGCTTCGCACCATTCCGATGTACGTGGAGATCGCACAGGCCATCCGCGATTATGCGCCGAAGGCATGGGTCATCAACTATACCAATCCGATGTCTTTGTGCGTAAAGACGCTGTACTACGTATATCCTGAGATCAAGGCCTTCGGCTGCTGCCACGAGGTGTTCGGTACGCAGAAGATGCTGAAGGGGATTTACGAGCAGCAGACCGGCGATACGGTAGAGGATTGGCACGATATCCTCGTGAATGTGGTCGGCATCAATCACTTCACCTGGTTTACCGAGGCCTCCTATAAGGGCGTAGATCTGTTCCCGGTTTATCGTGATTTCATTGACAAGAATTTCGAGGAAGGCTTTGACAATAAGGACAACAGCTGGATGAACTCCTCCTTTGCCTGCGCACACCGGGTAAAGATGGATCTGTTCAACCGGTACGGCTGGATTGCGGCAGCAGGTGACCGCCATCTTGCGGAGTTCATGCCCGGCGATACCTACCTGAAGGATCCCGACACGGTTCGCAGCTGGAAGTACGGACTTACAACCGTGCAGTGGAGAAAGGATGATCTGGCAAAGCGACTGCAGCGGTCTCAGGATCTGATTGCTGGGAAGGATGAGATCAAGCTGGAGGCTACCGGCGAGGAGGGAATCCTTCTGATCAAGGCACTTTGCGGACTGAGCCGCTTCGTTTCCAACGTCAATATTCCGAATACGGCACTGCAGATTCCGAACCTGCCGGCGGATGCAGTAGTGG
>CAVBQH010000289.1:0-2989 GCA_963597485.1 Acutalibacteraceae bacterium | reverse complement strand
ACCCTGCAGAGGTCATTGAGTTCCTTCGTGAAGGCGTCCAGCTCCTTGTTGGGAAGTCCCCCCGCCTTGTCCACCACACCGGCAAGGCGCCCTGCCGCAATTTTCAGCTTGGTATAGGAGCCGGAGGCCGTCTGTACCTTTCCCCCGGCCTTGCCTGCCACGGGGCGCGGCTTGGCAATCCTTATGAACTGGCCCTTGATCAGGTCATACTTGGTCCCGGAGTAGGGGGCCATCGCCTTGATGTCGTGCTCCTGCGAAAGGCAGTCTGCAAATGCCGTAGCAGTTTCATCGTCTCCATGCACCACAAAGACCTGCTGCGGCTTTTCGGTAAATCCATGTATCCACTCGAGAAGACCTTCCTTGTCCGCATGTCCGGAGAACCCGTCCATCTGCAGGATTTTCGCCCGCACCCGGTATTCCTTTCCGAAGAGCTTCACCTTTTCGGCTCCGTCCAGGAGGCGCCGTCCCAGCGTCCCCTCGCTTTGATAGCCGACAAAGAGGATCGCAGATGCCGGATTTTCTATGTTGTGCTTAATATGGTGACGAATGCGCCCGGCATCGCACATGCCGGAGGCACTTAGGATGACCTTGGGCTCTTCGTCATCATTGATGGCCATGGATTCCTGTGTGGTCAATGCCAGATGAAGTCCCGGAAAGGCGAGTGGATTTTCACCTCGCCTTAGAATTTCCTGGGCTTCTTCGTCGTAGCAGGTTCGCTCATTTCGCTCGAAAATCCCTACCGCCTCCACAGCCATCGGCGAATCCACATATACCGGAAAATCCGGATTCTCCGGCATCCGGCCTTCTGCCTTCAGCTTGCGGATGAAGTACATCATAACCTGCGTTCTTCCGACCGCAAAGGCCGGAATAACAACATTCCCGCCGCCGGACAAGGTCCCCCGGATCACCTCCGTCAGCTGCTCCAGGTGATCTCTTTTGACCTTTTCATGGAGCCTTGTGCCGTAGGTGGATTCCATGACCACATAATCCGCTGACGCCGTCAGCGCAGGATCCCTTAAAAGCGGCTGATTCCTGTTGCCGATGTCTCCCGAAAAGACAATCTTCCTTGTCTCCCCCCGTTCGGTCAGCCACAGCTCAATGCTGGCAGAGCCCAGAAGATGTCCGATGTCCGTAAGGCGGAAGGTAATTTCCGGACACAGCGTAATCTTTGCATCATATGGATACGCATGGAAGAGCTGCAGCACATTCATCGTGTCCTGCATGGTATACAGCGGCTTTTCCGCTTCCTTTCCACCGCTTGCTCCTGCCTTTTTGCTGCGGTATTCAGCCTCCTGGGTCTGGATGTGCGCACTGTCCCGCAGCATAACATCCGATAGATTCCTGGTCGCCTCCGTGCAGAGAATCTGCCCCCGGAAGCCATCTGCATAGAGCCTCGGCAGCATGCCGGTATGATCAATGTGTGCGTGCGTCACGAATACATAATCAATGCTGGCCGGCGTCACGGGAAGCGGAGCATTTTCAAACAGGTTCTTCCCCTGCTCCATTCCGCAGTCAATCAGAATACTAAGTCCCCCCACATGCAGATAATGACAGCTTCCCGTCACCTCATGCGCTGCTCCGATGAATTCCAGTTCCATGCTTCCCCCCTTTTCCGGTACATCGCCAGCATAATAACGGTCCCTTTTCCGCGTACGATTAATACCCCACAACAAGCATACGAACGATCCATATTGCCAGAAGATGCAGCGGATAGAACAGATAGAAAAATTTTCCGCTGCTGCGTCCCTTTTCTCCATTATACATGCATAAGAGCACGCAGCCCGGCAAAGCAAAAATTTCGGTGACGGAACAAATGCACATGACCGCATACACCGCAGCAGGTCCTGCATACGGAACACCCCGCAGCAGATAGAAAATCACAACCGCAGCCACTCCCCATGCGCCGTAATCCGACGGCAGCTCCTGTGCGGCCAGGCAGCAGACGACTACGCTGCAGCCGGAAAGGGCAAGGCTCCAGGCCGTCCCCCGCCTTCTGCCCAGCTCCAGCGCCCACATAGCAAGAAATCCAAGGCACAGCGTCACCATTGTATTCGCACTTTCTGTCCGCATACTGCCGATCGGTCCCGTAAAAATCATAAGATGAAACGGTATCTCTGCCGCCAATGCCGTCAGAGCCAGCCGCAGCAGATACTGTCTTCGGCTTTTGGTATGCACAAATCCCTCTGCCAGAAAAAAGGCGAAAATAACAAAAGCCTGCCGCCCAATGCCTCGCCCTATGCGGTCCAGCATATACCAGAAATCTGAGGAAACTGCCAGCATATAACCGGTGGTGCTGTCCGGAACGCGTTCCAGGAAGGCCAGCGTGATATGGTCCACCAGCATGGTTGCTGCTGCCATGTATTTCAAACTGCTCCGGCTCATAACCGCCGGCAGACGTCTGCTATTACCGGCCATTGGTATACTCCCTTCTCCTCTATCTCCTTGTGGTCAATTGAGTCCAAAGGGGATATAATCTTTTCTATTGTATAAAACATCTTCATTGCCTGCAAACGATGCACTAGGTATTAACGTATACTCAGCGCGTACACCAAACCACGACACTATTACATGTGCAGCCGCAGGCATGCTGCGGCACAAGAGAGGTAGCTATGACATTTACATACCCTGCTGTACTCCGCAAGGAGCAGGACGACACCTATACCGGATACTTTCCGGATCTTGAGGGCTGTACCTTCCACGGTGAGACCATTGATGCGGCAATTGACGCAGCGATCGCTGCTGAAAAGAGCTGGATTGAGGTGCAGATGGACACAGAGGATGACGAAGAGGCAGAGATGCCTTTCCTTACCGATCATAGAGACATCGCGCTCAAGGAGGGCGAATTCATCCGCGACATTGCGGTCATCATGCATTTCGAGGTTGGATATTACTGAGAACTGCAACAGCAAGGCGTCCTTCGAAACGGGCATCTGTGCTAGTACATCGTTTGCAAAATAACTGGCCTAATAACGCAGAACTTTTTTCTGAG
>CAVBQH010000288.1:0-3012 GCA_963597485.1 Acutalibacteraceae bacterium | reverse complement strand
CCAACTGGAAAGAGGTTGGCGGACCGGACGAGGAGATCCTCCTTGTAACAAGACCCAGCTCCTCCGGAACACGTGCACTGTTCAAGAACTGGGCAATCGGCGGCGCAGAAGAGGCTTCCAACGAGGCACTCGAGACCGATGATTCCGGCACCCTTCTTCAGACGGTTCAGCAGAACACCGGTGCCATCGGATATGTAGCGCTTTCCTACCTGGTAGACAATGACAGCGTAGCAACCGTTTCCATTGACGGCGTAGAGCCGACCCTGGAGAACACCTACAACGGAACCTATAAGGTGTGGGGCTTCGAGCACATGTACACAAACGGAGACGGCTCCGAGCAGGCACAGGCCTTCATCAACTACATGATGGGCGATGAGTTCGGCACCGAGATCGAGGCTATGGGCTACGGCGTTTCCTCCAAGATGAGCAGCGAGGCTTTGGCAGCACACGAAACCAAGTGATCAAGTAAGACAGACTACGGCGGCGCATCTCCGAAACGGGTTCATTTTGCCGGCAGAGATGAGCCGCTGCTGCTTGCACCTCGCCCGCCTGCCAATTTCAATCGTGAATTTGCCTGCAAGCAGGGGGTTCACGTTGAAATGTGGCAGGTGCTGAACAGATACCAAATGGAGGCTATTATGACGGAAGCGGCATCCAATCCAACAAACATGGCAAGCTGTCCCACTGCCCGTCCGAATGTCAAGACCAGGACCGGCAGATTCGAGCATTTCCGTAAGGAAGGACTGGGAAAGGGGATTGTTACCATTTCGGGTTTCTTCATCATCGCACTGACATTGGCGATCGGCGTATTCCTGATCTATCAGGGAACCGGAACCTTTACAAAATTTCATCATTCGATTCTGGAATTCCTCTTCTCCAGCGAGTGGGCTCCGATGGATACGGCATCCGAGGGCGGCGGAAAGGTGGGGTGTGCCATTTATATCGCCGGCTCATTGATGACATGCGGCCTGGCCCTTCTGATCGTGACGCCGTTCGCACTGTGCGCGGCCATCTTTATGACGGAGATCGCTCCGGAAGCCGGCACAAAGCTGTTTCAGCCGGCCATTGAGATGTTCGTCGGCATTCCCTCTGTCGTTTACGGTTGGATCGGGCTCACCGTGCTGGTTCCGTTTATCCGGGATGTCTTTCATGCGAAGATGGGCGGGTATTCAGTTCTGGCGGCCAGCATAGTCCTGGCTGTGATGATCTTTCCCACGATTACTACGGTGGCAGCGGATGCCATTCGCAGTATCCCTGCGCATTACCGAAAGGCGGCCTACGGCCTCGGCTCGACAAGGTGGCAGGTGATTTACCGCATCGTCATTCCTGCGTCGAAGTCCGGCATTTTTACCGGCATCATTCTGGGACTTGCCAGGGCCTTTGGTGAGGCCCTCGCGGTGGCAATGGTCATCGGCAAAACAAGGGCCTTCCCAAAGAATATCCTGTCCCCGACCAATAACCTTACGGCGGCCATTGCTGCAGACATGGGTAACTCGGCGAGCGGCGGTGAACAGAATATGGCGCTCTGGTCGATGGCACTCCTGTTGTTTTTGATTTCCATGTTCTTCATTTTCCTGATCCATCGGATTGATGCGCGCAGCAAGAAAAAGATGGGCGTGTAAAGGCATAAATGCAGAGCGTAAGCGGTGTGACGAGAACATTTGCTGCAGAATGCGGCAAGAGCGAGGTAACAATGAACGAAACCATGAAGCGGCGCATCCGCAATGCGGAGTGTGTCAACAATATCATGACCGGTGTGTTCTACGGCGTCGGCGGATTCTTCCTGATGCTGATACTGGTGCTGGCGGGATACATCATTGTGCGGGGAATTCTCAGTTACTATCCGGGGGTCCTGTCCTTTACCTCTGATGGTATAGGGAATCAGCTGTTCAACACGATATATCTTGTATTTCTATCGCTCCTGATCAGTGTTCCGATCGGCGTTCTGGCGGGCATTTATATGGCGGAGTACGCAGGCAACAATAAGGGAACGAAGTTCATTCGAATCTGTATAGAGTCTTTGTCTTCCCTGCCTTCCATCGTTGTCGGACTGTTCGGGTATCTGGTCTTTATTCTGATGACAGGTGCCAAGTGGAATCTGATGGCAGGTGCATTGGCTGTTTCCATTCTGAGTCTTCCATCGATCACAACGACAACAGAGGATGCGATGCGTTCTCTTCCAAAGAGCTACAAGCAGGGCTCCATGGCACTGGGAGCTACGCACTGGGTCAGCATCGTGAAGGTGCTCCTTCCGGCCTGCCTTCCCCGCATCATCACAGGTGTTATCCTGGCGGCAGGGCGAGGTTTTGGCGAGGCAGCAGCACTTTTGTATACCGCAGGTCAGAGTACGCGACTCAACTGGAGCAACTGGGATCTAACTTCCAAAACCTGCCCCTTAAATCCATTCCGTCCCGGCGAAACGCTGGCGCTTCACATCTGGGTGATGCGAACCGAGGGTGCTTTGAATGCGAATTCGGAGAACATAGCAAACTTTTCGGCAATGGTATTGGTGCTGCTGGTCCTTGTTTTCTCCTTGATTGCACGAATTATGACACGGCGCATCAATGAGAAGCAGTCGGGCACACAAAAAAAGCTTCGCAGACAGCAGTAAGGAGAAGGGAAAAGAGATGGAAGAGAACATGAAGTTTCAGATTAAGGATCTGGATCTGTATTATGGAGAATTTCAGGCGCTGCATAAAATCTCCATTGATATTCCGGCAAATGAAATCACGGCACTGATCGGTCCCTCCGGATGCGGCAAGTCTACGTTTCTGAAGACATTGAACCGCATGAATGATCTGGAGGATGGAGTCCGAATTGACGGTGATGTGAAGCTGGACGGTGTAGATATTAATAAGGATATGGATGCCATCGAGCTGAGAAAGCGCGTCGGCATGGTGTTCCAGCAGCCCAATCCGTTTCCGAAGAGTGTATACGAGAACGTCGCCTACGGACCGCGGATCAACGGCATTCATAAAAAATCGGAGCTGGATGCCATTGTAGAAAGAAGCC
>CAVBQH010000287.1:0-3023 GCA_963597485.1 Acutalibacteraceae bacterium | reverse complement strand
CTTAGTTCTTCAGCTTCGGATCAAAGGCATCGCGCAACGCATCACCCAGAAGGTTGAAGGACAGCACGATCAGCACGATGGCAACGGCCGGGAACACGAGCTTGAGCGGATACGACTGCATACCGGAGCGGGCCGCATTGGCAAGAGAGCCAAGGGAAGGCATCGGGAGCGAAACGCCAAGGCCCAGGAACGACAGATACGACTCGGTGAAGATCGCCGCCGGGATCTCCTGCGCCGTCATAATGATAATGACCGACAGGCAGTTCGGCAGGATGTGCCGCTTGATAATGCGTCCGCCGCTTGCACCCATAACCTTTGCGGCAAGGACGTACTCATTTTTCTTCAGTGTCAGGATCTGACCGCGAACCAGTCTTGCCATTCCGACCCAGTAAAGAAGTCCGAATACGATGAACATGGCCACCATGTTGTTGCCGAGCTTTCCGATCAGCGGTACCGATGAGAAATCAAACCGTTCCTTGAATACCACCGACAGCAGGATAATGATCAGAAGATCCGGAAGCGAATAGATGATATCTACAATCCGCATCATGATCAGATCCGTCCGCCCGCCGGCGTAGCCGGATATGGCACCGTACAGCGTACCGATGACCGCTACCATCACAGCAGCGAATACGCCGACCAGGAAGGATACTCTTGCACCGTACACCACGCGGATAAAGTAATCACGGCACAGCTCATCGGTTCCGAGGATGTGCGGGAAGATCTTTACGTTGTATTTCTCCATGTAGGCCTGTTCAAGCTCAGAGTACTCAAAAGGCCCAAGATTCGCCGCCCTCTTGTCACGAACACCTTCTACCGTGATGATCTCCTCATAGCTGTAGGGAACAATCATCGGGGCGAAAATCATGGTAAGAATAACAAGAACAAGAACCACCACGGCGAACATTGCCAACGGGTTTTTGCGAAGCCGGCGGAAGCCATCCTTTAAAAAAGTGGTGGATTCTGCCATGACATCCTGCTGCTTCTTCTCTTCGTCCGTAGCTTTTTCAAATTTCGCAGGATCCATCTGAAGGCTCAACAGCCTCTTCTTGGGTGTAGGAATATCGTAATTCTGCGCCATTATTGTATCTCTCCTCAATCCTTCTTTAATCCAATGTAATTCGCGGATCCACCAGCTTGTAGACAAGATCGCTGACCAGGTTCATCAGGATCATGATAAAAGCAAGGAAAATGGTGGTTCCCATAATCATCGGATAGTCACGGTTCGTGATGGAATCCACGAACTTGGATCCAAGGCCGCCGATGGTGAAAATTTTCTCAACCACAAGGGAGCCCGTCACAATGCCGGCAATCAGAGGACCGACGTACGTAATGACAGGAATCAGCGCATTGCGGAGTGCGTGCACGAATACAACCTTCCCCGGCCGTACACCCTTGGCTCTTGCGGTGCGGATGTAATCCTGACCCAGAACGTCCAGCATACTGGTCTTCGTAAGGCGCGTGATGTACGCCATCGGCGAAAGTGAAAGCGCAATGATCGGAAGAACATAGTTCGAGTTGGTCGTGCTCCATACCGGCACCCAGCCCAGCTGAATGCAGAACACCAGCAAAAGGAACGAGGCCGCCACAAAGCTCGGCATTGCCGTAAAGAGTGTTACAAAGAAAATAATCAGATGATCGGGCCACTTGTTACGGTTCAAGGCCGCAATACATCCGAGAACCAGACCGCAGATAAGTGCAACCACAACAGCCATAAGGCCGAGCTTGGCCGAAACAGAAAAGGATTCGAAAATGGTCTGGGAAATGCTGCGTCCCGTTTTCAGGGAAACGCCAAAATCCCCATGAAGGAGATTTTTCATATAATTCACAAACTGAACACCGACCGGCTGATCCAGGCCGTAGCGGGCATTGAGTGCCTGCATAACCGCTTCTGACTTTGCCTTCTCACCGTTAAACGGTCCGCCCGGTACTGCATTCATCGTGAAAAAGGTAATGAAGCAGATCAGGAACATGGTCACGACTGCCAAAAGCACTCGCTTCACAACATACTTAGCCAATTCTTTTTCCTCTCTTGTAAAAATTACTCTTCCGATGCACCTGCCGCATGACATGTACACCGTTTAAAAACATTTGTCCTTGAGCAAAAGACAAATGGCATTTTACGATGAAAATGACTGAGTGTCAAATTACTCATTACTATAATTATAAAAAAGTTCCGCCACTCTTCCGATCATTTCACCGCCTCCAGCTTGGTAGGAGTAGACAGACAGCACAAACGGCGTATCGGCGAACACAATTCCGGCGTTGTGGTTATAGCCGTCGCGGAGACCGTATTTTTGCGCAATGATTACATCGGAAAGATACGCCTTGAAATACTCTCCCGGCTGGGCTGCCTTGAGATACCCCAGCGCATCTGCGTACTCGGATTGATGCTGATAGAGATACGCCGCGCAGTCCATCATCATCCGCGCGCAGAAATAATTGTGATGGTAATAGGAGGAATCAATCTCCGCGTCGGAAAGTGTGAAGTACTTGCGCATATTCTGCTTCACAACGTCGTAGCTGCCAAGGTTGTCCATCATCGCCTCCGAGAGCTCGTTGTTGGAAAACTCCAGACTCTGGTGATGGCATTCCGAAAGCGGCGTGGTGGTTCCAGGCACGATGGTATCTCCTGTTATGGTTCCTGCCGCCTCCATATCATAGTACAAAAGGTTCAGTGGAAGCTTATAGGTGCTGCAGGCGTCCCACTGCTTGAGCTCGTTGTAGTAGAACACCTCGCCTGTTACAAGATTTTCATAGGCCACCGCGAAGTTGCTGCTGCTTAGCCCTCTCTCCTGCATAAAGGCCTTCACCAGTTCCTTGGCCTCTTCGGTTCCCGTCATGGAGCTGCCGATGTCCTCCGTCTGCGTAGTCGTAATCTCCGCTTCCTGCGTATCGGCAGCATCTGCTGTCTCTTCTCCGGCAGCCAGCTCCTCCTGCAGCTCCTGTTCCTCGGAAGCTTCCTCTGCCGCAGAGATCGTCTCCGCCTCCTGCCCCTCCGGAATGGACGACCAGCCTTTGGA
>CAVBQH010000286.1:0-3041 GCA_963597485.1 Acutalibacteraceae bacterium | reverse complement strand
GCTATGTATGGAACAATATACTGTAACCGGCATGAGCTGTGCGGCATGCCAGGCACGAGTTGAAAAGGCCGTAAGCAAGGTTTCCGGTGTAACCTCCTGCTCAGTGAGTCTTCTCACGAATTCTATGGGTGTAGAAGGTACCGCATCCCCAAAGGATATTATACAGGCAGTGGAAAATGCCGGATACGGAGCTGCAATTAAGAGTAAAAAGGATTCATCTGCGGCCGGGTATACACAGCGCATGGCACAGGAGGAGGACGCGCTTCGCGATAAGAGTACTCCAATATTGAAAAAGAGATTGGTATGGTCCCTTATTTTTCTTCTGATCCTCATGTACTTTTCCATGGGAGCGCATATGTGGGGATGGCCGGTTCCGGGATTTATGAAGGATAACCATGTTGCCATGGGACTGATGCAGCTTCTTTTGTCCGGCATCATTATGGTGATCAATCAGAAATTCTTTATTTCCGGATTTAAGAGTCTGTTCCATGGTGCTCCGAATATGGATTCCACCATTGCTCTGGGTGCCGGTGCTGCCTTTGCTTATTCTACGGTCATGCTCTTTGCTATGACGCGGGCCCAGGTCGATGGCGGCAGCGTGGCAGCCATGCCTTATATGAATGAATTTTACTTTGAATCCGCCGGCATGATCCTGACACTGATTACTGTAGGGAAAATGCTGGAATCGATTTCAAAGGGACGCACCACCGACGCTCTGAAGTCCTTGATGCGTCTGGCCCCCAAAACGGCAACACTGCTGCGCGATGGTAAGGAGATTACGGTCAGTGTAGACGAAATCGTCATTGGTGATCTCTTTACGGTTCGTCCCGGTGAAAATATACCTGCCGATGGAATCGTTGTAGATGGAATCAGCGCCGTGAATGAATCTGCCATTACCGGAGAATCAATTCCGGTTGATAAGGAACCGGGCTCTGCGGTAACCTCCGCAACCACCAACCAAAGCGGCTTTTTAACCTGCCGTGCCACCAGGGTAGGAGAGGATACGACACTTTCGCAGATCATTTCCATGGTCAGTGATGCTGCAGCTACAAAGGCACCTGTAGCCAAGCTTGCAGACCGAATTTCGTCTGTTTTTGTTCCTTCGGTCATCCTACTGTCCATTGTTACCATCGTACTCTGGCTCCTTCTTGGGAAGGATGTTGGCTTCGCACTGGCAAGAGGCATTTGTGTGCTGGTGGTTTCCTGCCCTTGCGCTCTTGGTCTTGCTACTCCGGTTGCTATCATGGTTGGAAACGGAATGGGTGCCAAATCCGGTATTTTATTTAAAAACGCCGAGGCGCTTCAGGAAACCGGTACTGTACAGATCGTTGCTCTGGACAAGACAGGAACGATTACAAATGGTGCCCCCGTAGTAACGGATGTAATCCCTTGTGAAACACATACGGCAGATGAACTGATTTCCATGGCTGCCTCGCTGGAAGTTCGCTCTGAGCATCCGCTGGCAAAGGCGATTGTTTCCTATGCAGGTGAGCATGCGGTAAAAACAAACGACCTTCAGGCTTTTCGGGCTCTTCCCGGAAACGGATTAACGGGCACTATGCAGGGAATTCAGCTCTTCGGCGGAAATGCCTCCTTTGTTGAGTCAAAGATTAGCCTTCCGCAGGAGATAAAGGAAAAGGCAGCCGCTCTGGCCGAAACCGGGAAGACTCCCATGTTTTTTGCAAAGGAAGGCGACCTTCTTGGCATTATTGCCGTTGCTGATACAATAAAGCCGGATTCTCACCGGGCCATTGCCGAACTGAAAAACATGGGCATTCATGTAGTTATGATTACCGGCGACAACCCAAAAACTGCAGCTGCCATCGGAAAACAAGCGGGTGTCGATGAAGTTGCTGCAGGTGTTCTTCCTGACGGAAAAGAAGAAATCATCCGCACGCTCCAGAAATTCGGAAAAGTGGCTATGGTTGGTGATGGTATCAACGATGCGCCTGCATTGACACGTGCCAATATCGGTATTGCTATTGGAGCCGGAACGGATGTAGCCATCGATGCAGCAGATGTTGTTCTCATGAAATCGAGACTTACCGATGTGGCTGCTGCCATTCGTCTGTCCCGCGTAACGTATCGCAACATTGTTGAGAATCTGTTCTGGGCATTGATCTACAATGTTCTGCTGATTCCGCTCGCAGCAGGACTTTATGCACACTGGGGACTTACCATGAACCCGATGTGGGGTGCTGCAGCTATGAGCTGTTCGAGCTTTTTTGTCTGCATGAATGCACTCCGTCTCAATCTCTTTAAAATGTATGACAGCACCCATGATCATCCGGGAAAGCATGTCTTGCATGTTAGCACTATACTTTCTGATCCTGCCGGTCAGAGTACAGACGGTCTCTTTGGAAAGGAGACAGAAAAGGAGAATACTATGACAAAAACAATGAAAATTGAGGGAATGATGTGCGGTCATTGCGAAATGACGGTTAAAAAGGCCCTTGAGGCACTGGATGGTGTAACACTGGCTGAGGTTTCGCATGAAAAAGGCGAGGCAGTCCTTACACTTTCCAAAGATGTAGAAAACGATCTTCTGAAGAAAACAGTAGAGGATAAGGATTACAAGGTTCTGTCTGTATGCTGATCGGACGATATGATACACTGTAGAAAGCATTCAGCAGTTTCATAGTACAGATGCCGGAAGCTTTTGGCATTTGCAGCATTACAATAATCGGAGGTATGTAATGGCAGAAGTAAATGAACAGGAACAGAAGAGCAATGAGCCCATTCGTTCGGATATGATTGTACGGGATGTTATCCTGGCACATCCGGATGCAGCTGAGGTTCTTATGCGGGTAGGCATGGGCTGCATCAGCTGCCCGGCTGCTCTTATGGAAAGCCTTGCAGACGCCTGCATGGTACATGGTCTGGACGGCGAAGAGGTGGTTAAGTATCTGAATCAGGAGCTGAATCTTCCTCAGGCTGAATAGTATTTATCTCCTGTATCCCGGCACGACCGGTGCCTACGCAGCTTTTGTCTGCGTAGATTGGGTGGCAGCAAAAGTGGCAGCATGGACGATATTCCATGC
>CAVBQH010000285.1:0-3075 GCA_963597485.1 Acutalibacteraceae bacterium | reverse complement strand
GTTCTGGAGCCTTTGATCCTCATTCGTATCATCTCACTGCACGCCGCCGCACCCGCTGCAGCCGCCGCACCCGCCTTCGGTGTTCAGTGCCACCTGCTGTGCCACCAGGTCTCTGGGCGAAGTCAGAAGGCACACGGCCTGCGAGGAAATCCCTTCCCCGCGCCCGGTAAAGCCCAGGTGCTCCTCGGTCGTTGCCTTTACGCTGACCTGCTCCAGCTCCAGCCCCAGCGCAGCTGCAATGTTGCTCCGCATCGCATCAATGTGTGGACGCATCTTTGGCGCCTGGGCAATGATCGTCGCATCAATATTCTCAATGAGAAATCCGTTTTCACTCAGAATTTCACCAACTCTTCTGGTAAGCTTGAGCGAATCCGCGCCTTCCCACTCCGGATCCGTATCCGGGAACCACTTGCCGATGTCGCCCAGTGCAGCTGCGCCCAGAAGCGCATCCATAATCGCATGCAGAAGAACATCTGCATCGGAATGCCCTGCAAGCCCCTTTTCATAGGGGATATCTACACCCCCAATAATGCACCTGCGGCCCTCGACCAGCTTGTGCACGTCATATCCTGTTCCTACACGCATTTAAATTCGATCCTACTACTGTTAAAACGTACGCCACATATCCATCACCTTCCCAGATCAGTGGTGGAACAAACGAAGTCCTGTAAAGCACATCACCATGTCATGGCGGTCTGCGGCCTCAATGACATTGTCGTCCCGCACCGAACCGCCGGGCTCTGCTACATACTTAACACCGCTCTTATACGCGCGCTCAATGTTATCCCCAAACGGGAAAAAGGCATCCGAGCCCAGAACCACATCTGTGTTTTTGGCCAGCCACTCTTTTTTCTCCTCTCTGGTGAACACCTCCGGCTTTTGCGTGAATACGCGCTGCCAGCTGCCTTCCTCCAAAAGGTCCTCGTATTCGTCACCGATGTACAGGTCAATCGCGTTATCCTTGTCCACACGCTTGGCATCCGCCCGGAAGGGAAGGTTCAGAACCTTCGGAGACTGACGAAGCCACCAGTTGTCTGCCTTCTGTCCGGCAAGCCTTGTGCAGTGAATTCTAGACTGCTGTCCGGCGCCGATTCCGATGGCCTGACCACCCTTTACGTAGCACACCGAGTTGGACTGCGTATACTTGAGCGTAATCATGGCGATTGCCATATCATCCACAGCCTCCTTCGGGAGGTCTTTATTCTTGGTCACAATGTTTCGGAACATCTCCTCGTCGATGACGACATTATTGCGTCCCTGCTCGAAGGTAACGCCGAAAACCTGCTTGTGCTCCACCGGAGCCGGCTCATAGGAGGGATCCATCTGCAGGATGCAGTAGTTTCCCTTCTTCTTGGCCTTTAGGATTTCCAGAGCGTCCTCATCATATGAAGGCGCAATGACACCGTCCGAAACCTCACGCTGGATCAGACGCGCTGTGCAGGCGTCACACGTGTCGGACAGGGAGATGAAATCGCCGAAGGAGCTCATGCGGTCCGCGCCTCTTGCCCTTGCATAGGCGCTTGCCATCGGCGAAAGCTCGCCCATATCCGCCACCCAGTAAATCTGTGCCTCCGTCTCCGACAGCGGAAGACCGATGGCCGCTCCTGCCGGAGATACATGCTTAAAAGAAGCGGCAGCAGGCTTTCCTGTCGCACGCTTTAATTCACTCACCAGCTGCCAGCCATTCAAGGCATCCAACAGATTGATGTAGCCGGGACGACCGTTTACAACCGTAACCGGAAGCTCTCTTCCATCCTCCATGTAGACTCTGGCCGGCTTCTGGTTGGGGTTGCAGCCGTATTTTAACTCCATTGAATTCATAGACACTCCTCCGCCTAATACACCGATTTTCGTAGTTCAGCACCTGCCGCATTGCAACGTGAACCTTCTGCTTGCAGGCATATTGTAACTATTCAGAGCTCATTCGCAAAATCGCTGCTGCGCAGCTTTCCTTTTGCTCATGCGGCTACACGTTCCTGTTCACAATTCTCGTCTCGGTCTCGCCGCTTGCAATATCAATGAACCGGGTGAACAGGGATACCTTGTTATCCTCATTCAGTGCTGCCCAGATCCGGTTGGTAAAGCTGTCAATTCCGGACGTGAAGTCCTCGTCAAAATCGCAGGAAAGCGGCTCCCCTGCAAAGGACGGCAGCGGATTCCCGTCATTCTCATAGGTGGAGATGAACCGTCCGTTTCCGGCCTTCGGTGCCTCATAGGCAAAGCTGTAGCGAAGCGTTGTCTCCGGATCGCCCTGATCTGTCTTAAGAATGGACATTGCGTAATTATAGGTGCCGCCTTCAATGTGAAGAACGGCGGAGATTCTGGGTGTATAATTCGGGCCGTCCGGCTCAAACCGGCGTGTCCGAAGTGACTGTTCAAAGGTCAGCTGATGATCCAGTCCGTCATAAATGGTATCGGTTTGATCGCCGTTTGTAACGATGGTCTTATTGCCCAGAACCCGGACCGGTGCATAGATGATCAGACTCGGATCCTCCATCTGCGCAGGATCGAAGGCCTGCGTACGAATGCCGTCCCCGTCCATCACAAAGACGCGGTTTCTGCTATTGTTGCTGCGTCCCATAATAAAATACGCAATAACTGCCTTGTCGCCCTTTACCGAACGGCCGACCAGTATGCCTCTGCCGGGATAGCTTCTGTCTCTGAGTCTTTCTTCCAGATTTGCCACTTGCATTTCCTCCGTCGCACTCTTGCTGAATCGATGCTTTTGCCGCAGCCATTCAGAGTCCGTTTGTAAAACTGCCGCGCAGCCCTGCTCTTCCTCCGAGTGGTTGCCATCTGCTTATTCTACCCTGCCGCCGTAATCCCCGCAAGGAGAAAGGCTGCCTGATTTCTCAGGCAGCCTTTCTTTCGCCACATTACGGTTTACGTACCTACCAGCGACAGGGTGGCGACAGGATGTCCGGGTTCGGGGCCTTGCGAGGCCTCGGTGCTTGCGAGCGTATTGTGCGAGCTTAGCACCGCTAGGTCCGAGGACGGAGCCGCTTTTGCCGAGTGGCCGCAAGGCCATCTCGTAGCTGACGAAGTCAGCGTAGCGTCCCCGAACCGGACACCTCC
>CAVBQH010000284.1:0-3113 GCA_963597485.1 Acutalibacteraceae bacterium | reverse complement strand
ATGTAATATGCTCGGAATTGATGATCCAAGGCCTATTTTTTTTGCTCCAAAAGTTTCTTAAAAGGAAACGTGAGCGATGAGGAGGCACGCAGCCACCTTCTCCGACACGATCAAGGCCCGGTGTGCATTCGCCGGGATCACCCTTGACCGACTGCAGGAGAAAACAGGAATCCCCCGGGCGACAATGTTCCGCCGCCTGGAGGATGGCAACTGGACAAGGGAACAGATGCAACAGATGAACCGCTTCCTTCATTTCGAGGAAGCGGACATGAAAACCTTTTTAGAAGGGAGGTAAACAGATGAGCAGAAGACAGAAATACAACCTGCTTCGGGCAGGAGAAGAGGTTGGAGCAGGGGCCACAATCGGGTTTCTCCTGCTGGTATTCTTCATCGATGCGATGGCCGGGGCTTGCACCCCGTTGATTATGGCAATCGCGGCGGCGGCAGTCAGCTACATGATTTCCTTTGAATGTGGCTGTGCCGCTAGAAGAATGAGAAGAAAGAAAAAGAGATAGCCGCAGGAACGGCTACCTCAGATGAAGAAAACGAAAATAAAAAAATCACAAGGAGATTATAGCATGAACAATCTAAAAATCACAAATGTCATCGGTGAGATGCCGATGAACATCTTAACCGGCCCCGAGTTCGATGAGGCCATCGAGAACTTAGAGGTCCTTAGAGCTACGGCAGGGGCCGAAAGTATTCAGCTCACAATCAATAATGAAGGAAAGATAACGATTTCAACAGACATGAACGTCGTAATGATGGAGGCGGAGTTATGAGCATGGACCCGGAATATGATGCAGCTGTTTACGCAGCCGCCAATGACGAGTGGCTGTCACATCGTCCGATCTGTTCCGAATGCGGTGAGCCGATCACGGACGAGACCTGCTTCCACATTCGGAAGCGGTATTACTGCCATCAGTGCATGGCAGATTTTGAGGAAGATATCGAGGAATAAGAGGAGGAAAGAATGCAGAGCAGATTAAAGAAGAATGCAAAGGGCTACGGCTACCAGTACACCGACTTAGCGCAGATTAACGCGCTACTGGAGGCGAACGGCCTCACCTATTATCAGTTCCTCGTGACAGAGGACGGCGCTGACTACGTGTTTACCGTCCGTGTCAATGAGGATGGCACGGAGGAAAAACCCATCAGGGGCGCGAGAGTGGTACTTGGTGCCTTGTCCGGTAACAAGAGCAACCCGGCGCAGGACTACGGTTCGGCCCTCACCTACGCCAGAAGATACAGTCTGCTGATGGCCTACGGGCTGGCAACAACAGACGATGACGCGGCAAGCCTCACGGTGGAACCGGATCACAAGCAGGAACCTATTACAGACTTGGAACTGGCAACGCTGGAAACCATGGCAAAGAAAGCATTCCCTAATACGGAGATCGAAAAGATCTTCCCCACATGGCCCAAGCTGACCAAGGAACAGTATGCAAAGGCAATGCAGACAATCAAGGAGCGGATGAGTGGAAGCGAGAGCAAGAATAACTAATATTTCGCAGTCGTTCCCATCCAGAAAGACAGTTATCACCATCGAGATTGATACCCCGGCAGCGGAAGCAGAAACGCTGCTGGGGAAAGACCTCACAGCGGTGCTAAAGCCATTTAAAAAGCATCGAAGCCTCGATGCAAACGCCTACTACTGGCAACTCTGCAGCAAGATTGCAGAGAAACGCGGAGTTAGCAAGACAGAGATGCACAACGTGCTGATGTCGGAATACGGCACGGAAAACATGATAGACGGCGCTATCGAATGGTCGGTTAAGGATAAGCACTTTGATTGGACCAGAAGCGTTGATTGTCATTACAGGCCATCAGGGTACAGCGTAACTACCAATGACGGCGCACAGCTTCCGATCTACTGGGTTATCAGAGGCAGTCACACCTACAACACTGCAGAGATGGCAAAGCTCATTTCCGGGGCGGTCTATGAGGCTAAAGAGCACGGTATCGAAACCCTGACACCGAATGAGTTGGCCCGGATGGTAGCGGCATGGAGGGCGAGATGAGAACGATACAGATAGAAATACCAGGTCCGCCGGTAGGCAAGGGACGGCCCCGGTTCACCAAAATGGGCCACACCTACACACCGAAGAAGACCAAGGAATACGAAAGCAGAGTAAAGACAGCTTTTGTTATGAGCGGCAAGGCCTCATTTAAGGCCGGTACGAGACTCATTATTACGGTTTTCGCTTACATGCCGATACCTTCTACCCTCTCAAAGAAAGCACGGAAAAAGCTGAACGGGGAGCCGCACAGCAAGAAACCGGACCTAGACAACATTGTGAAAGCGGTATTCGACGGATTAAACGGCATTGCATTCGACGATGACGCGAAAATCTGGATGTTCTCAGCAAGGAAAGAGTATTCAGAGAATCCGCGAACGGTGGTGATTATCACAGGAGAAGAGGATGAGAACTGAAAGCCAAAACTACAAAATCCTCAAGTGGATGCGCGAGAACGGCCCTATCACTCCGCTGGATGCTCTCAGCAAGTTCGGATGCATGAGACTGGCGGCAAGGATAAAAGACCTCCGGAACAAGGGCTACAGCATCATCACAGAGGAACAGATACACAAGAAAGATGACGGAACAAGAGTAAGCTACGCGGCTTACAGATTAGAGGAACAGGAAGATGGTTGATGGATTCATATTTTACAGAGTTTTCGCGGAGGCATTAAAAGCCCTTCCTGCGGAAGAATACAAGCAATGTGTGACAGCTATTTGTAACTACGCACTAGATGGAGAAGAGCCGGGAGAAGGACTTGCAAAGAGTTTCCTAGCACTCGCAAAACCTTACTTTAATGCAGAGCTACGGAAAGAAATGAAGGAAGAAGCACTGATCTGGGCGGAAGTCGCGGAAAAGAACGATGAGCAATGATGGATGGATAAAACTTCATAGATGCTTGTTAGACAAGGCGGCATGGAAGCTGTGCAACGAAGGTCAGAAAGTTGTTCTTATCACGATCCTGATGTTAGCAAACAGGGAGCCGAAAAGTTGGTTGTGGAACGGTGAGCCTTACGAGTGCCAGGCTGGGCAACTAATCACATCACTTCCGTCATTAGCTGATGAGAGCGGCGTGAGCGTTCAGACAGTGAGAA
>CAVBQH010000283.1:0-3118 GCA_963597485.1 Acutalibacteraceae bacterium | reverse complement strand
GATGCTGACAGCCGGTGGCATGTCGCTTTTCATGGTGTTGGCGATCAGAGGATTTGCTACCAATGATGCGCTGCAGCTGGATACGATTATGCAGGAGTTTTCTGCCGGTAATTTTGTCTCGCTTCAGACCGGAGGGTATTTGTTTGTCTATCCGTTTCAGGTGACCTACGTACTGATCGGACAGGTGGTGGCGGCAGTGTGCGGTCCTTCCAATTATCTGGCCTATCAGCTTCTTAATGTGCTCTCCATTCTTATCAACCTATTCCTTTTGTATGAGATTACCTGGGAGATATTTCAAAGTCCGAGGATTTGCACGGTGATGCAGATTCTGTCGATGGGCTGCTGGTTTTATTATGTTTTTGCCACGTTTATCTACTCGGATTTATGGTCCTTTACCCTGCAGACGGCGGCTCTATATCTGGAAATCCGATATCTGCATCGAAAGAGGATCTGGCGGGGAATCGGCGCAGGCATCTGCATTGCGGCGGCAATTCTGCTGAAGACGAACGGATATGTTGCGCTGATTGCCATGGTTTTTATACTTTTCTGGGATCTGTTGCACAGAGAGAGGATTCGAGGGGAAGTGGTGCGCCGGATTGCATTGACAGCCTGCTTTCTCTTGCTGACCTTTGGCAGTCAGAAGCTTGTGAACGGCGCAGTGGCATCGGCAGCGGGACTGGATGCTATGCCGGAGGGAACGCCGGCCATCACCTATATTGCCATGGGAATGCAGGAGACGGAAGGCAAGTGCGGCTGGTACAACGGCAGCAACGTGGGCCTTTACCGTGATGCGGGATACGATGCAGAGCAAGCTGCGAAAGCGGCGAAGGAAGCCATCGGAGCCTCCTTTGGTGAGTTTCAGAATTCCGGTCGTTATTTTGCTGGGTTCTATCTTCGGAAATTTCTGTCGCAGTGGGGGGATCCGACCTGCGTGTCCATGCGGGAGATGGAAGAAACCAAACGCCACGACGTTTCAACTGCACTTTCGGAATCACTGATTTTCGGTAACGGAAGTCGTATCCTT
This sequence comes from Acutalibacteraceae bacterium, assembly GCA_963597485.1. Taxonomy (GTDB): domain Bacteria; phylum Bacillota; class Clostridia; order Lachnospirales; family Lachnospiraceae; genus CAG-791. Next base: position 2,094 of record CAVBQH010000283.1, on the reverse strand, counting down.
CAGTGGGGAATGAACGTGATCCATTCCATGATCTATTTGGGACTGACATTGTATCTGGCAGTGAGAATCTGGCAAGCGGTGCACGCCGGAGAAGAAGGCGGAAGGGAAAATGCCAAGGTATCCGCCGGAGAGCTGATGCTGGTTGTTTTCATTCTGGGAGGAATGCTCTTTCATCAGTTATGGGAGGCTTCGGGGCGGTATACGATGCGGTATTATTTAACCATGCTGCCGCTGGCGTCCTGGGGAATCGAATGGCTTTGCAGGAAAATAGATGCGGCCTGCCGAACAGGACGGCATGAAGTGCAGCCGAGGCAACAGACGGAATAAGGGAGATATATGCAGGATCCGACAGGACGATATTACAACATATTTTTGGGCTGCATCATGGGCGGAGCCTTTGGGGATGCGTTTGGCTTTCCGGTGGAGTTTATGGAGCTTTCCGAGATTGTCAGCAAGTACGGTCCGCACGGAATTGTTAAACCGGAGATCGGCCCCAACGGACGGATCATCGTCAGTGATGATACGCAGCTGACCCTGTTCACCATGGATGGCCTTACATGCGGGATGCGAAGAGCCAGGGAACACCGGACAGATGCGAAGGCGGAGGTCTATCTGGACCGGGCGTATCTGGACTGGTATGCCACACAGCAGCCGAGGCTTAGGTACAGTCATCCGTTTACATCGGTTTATTCCGATCACCGGCTGCGGGCTCAGAGGGCACCCGGAAGAACCTGTATGAGCGCGCTCTCACAGCAGTTTATTCATACAGGAAATCCAAGAGATACCTTTGACATCGGAGGCCGCGGAACACTGGAGCATCCGCTCAACCAGAGCAGGGGGTGTGGGGCTCTGATGCGTTCAGCCCCTATAGGGCTTATGCTTCACGGGGAGAATTACAATCTGCAGGCAGAAAGCGTGGCAATGGTTGCGGCCAAGGCGGCGGCTATCACACACGGACATCCCTTTGCCTGGCTTTCGGCAGCGCTCCTTGCGGAAATAGTAAGCCGCATCACCTATCGAAGAGCTGCCGATCCGACGCTGGAACGACTGATCACAAACGCGCTCTATCAGGTGGAGCAGCAGTTTCGGGGAGTAAAGGAGCTTCCGGAGTTTGTGGCATTAATAGAAAAGGCTCTTGCCTGCGCACAGAATCCGGCGGAAAAGCCCGGCACGGCGTTGAAGAGTCTGGGGAAAGGCACTACAGGAGAATCGGTGCTGGCTGTCAGTGTGTATCTGGCCATTCGTTACCAGAATGATTTTTATTCCGGCATACATGCGGCAGTGAATCAAAGCGGAGATTCTGATACAATTGGATCTGTAACCGGAAATATCCTGGGGGCCTGGCTGGGCTATGAGTATATCTCTCGCCAGCTGGATCAGATTTACGGTGTGCAGGGATTTCTGGAGCAGCACCTGGAAATGCATGATCTTTTGCTGGAAGCCGTTCAAAGGGCCTGGCATACGGCAATTCTGGGAGAGTGAGCGTATCGAATGATAAAACCTAAATCAGGAGGAAAGCCTATGAAGAGAAAGAAGCTCCTATCGCAATTAAAGCCCATCCTTCATCCAAAGCGTGTGCTGTGCCTGGCCCTGGCCGGCCTTTTGTGTGTCGGAAGCGTGCAGTCGCTCCATGTCCGTGCCAGCAGCGAATACGATGATTCTGGTGCGGATGATTATGTCGTTGAGTACTCGGATGACTACACAGACAGCACATACTCAGATGACAGTGATTCTAACAGTTATACTGAAACCTATGAGGATCACAGCGGCGGGAACGATCCTTATGTGTACAGTTTAACCTGTAATCAGAGCGTGGTGAGCTTCGGGAAGATTACCAAGGGCTCGGACCGGATCTATCAGCCCTTTGATCTGACCAATACGGGATCGACGCCGATTGATCTGGTCTGGTATATAACAGGAAACGAAAACGGGCCGTTTCAGGTCGATCAGCCCTCTAACCTGCATTTGGAGTCCGGGGCCTCCTGCACCTTCTATGTCAGCGTAAATGCTTCCATGGCTGCCGGAACCTATAATGCCGCGGTTCGTGCCAGTGATAACCTGGATCCGGGCGGCAATTACGGTGTGGTTGTACCT
>CAVBQH010000282.1:0-3124 GCA_963597485.1 Acutalibacteraceae bacterium | reverse complement strand
ATACGGTTCTTTTACCTGTGGAAAATGCAAGGGAGGCAGCCGCACTTGGATCGGTGAAGGTAATTGGCTTTCGAAATCTGGAAGAGGTAATTTCCTATCTTCGGCTCGCAAAAAACGAGAGGGATGTAATCTACCCGCCGCATCCTGCAGAGACCTTCCTGCAGATGACGTCAGAAAGTCCATCATCAGGAGAAGCGGATTACAGGAGCGTTAGCGGACAGGACGGTGTGAAAAGGGTACTTGAGATTGCGGCAGCCGGTTTTCATAACGTGCTCATGATCGGTCCCCCGGGCTCCGGAAAATCCATGATGGCAAAATGTCTTCCCGGAATTCTCCCGCCACTGACTAAAGAGGAGTGTCTGGAGGTTTCGGCCATCTACAGCATCGCCGGTGAGCTAAAGCCCGAAAAGCCACTCATTCATATGCGGCCGTTCATGGCACCGCACCACTCAATTACTCAGCAGGCACTGGTGGGCGGTGGTGTAAATCCAAAGCCAGGGATGATTTCACTGGCTCATCGGGGAGTTCTGTTCATGGACGAGCTGCCGGAGTTCGGAAGGGAGAATTTAAATCTCCTGCGCCAGCCGCTGGAGGATCAGCATATTATCATTTCCCGCAGCACGGGCAATTATGATTTTCCGGCGCGTTTCATGTTCGTTGCAGCTGCCAACCCCTGCCCCTGCGGGTACTATCCCGACAGTAAATGCAATTGCACACGGGCAGAAATTCTGCGGTATCAAGGACGTATGCCCGGACCGATTCTGGACCGGATTGATCTGACCGTGGATGCACCGCGGGTTCCCGTGGAATCACTCTTACAGAGGAAGGAGGCGGAGCCGAGCTCTGCCATTCGAAGCCGTGTTATGGCAGCACATGAGCGTCAAAAAGAACGCTTTGCAAAGGAAAGAATTTCCTTTAATGCAGAGATGAATGCAATGCAGACGGAGCGTTACTGCGAGCTTGGACGCCGTGAAAAGCTATTTGTAAAGGAGATCTTTCAGAAGATGAATCTGTCAGCAAGGGCGTATCACCGGATTCTGAAAACAGCCAGAACCATTGCGGATCTGGATGGTCAGGAGAAAGTCTGTGAGGACCATCTGGCGGAAGCTGTCGGATACCGATGCGTAGACCGTGGGCAGCCGGGAAAGGAAGGAATGCTGCCGCAATGAATGCGGCACAGGAAGGAAACTATGACTGAGTACGATGTATGGCTGGCGGGGATTGATGGTATCGGTAATGTAACGCTTCGGGAGCTTTGGGAGAAGGCGGGTAAACGGCCGGATTTTGCAGAGGAGCTGTATCGAATGCGAGTGGAGGAGCTGGAATCCTATCTGAGAACGTCCTGCAATGTCACACCATTGAAAACAGCCAGAATATGTGAAGCCAGAAAGCATGCGGGCAGCAGGGGACAATCGCCGGAGGAAAGGTTACAGGACCTTGGGAGCAAAGGAATCCGCTATATCTGGATGGGGGAGACGGACTACCCAACTCGTCTTCTTCAGATTGAAGATCCGCCGTTTGGCCTTTATGTGAAGGGACGACTTCCAAGACAGGAGCGTGCGGCCGTCGGAATCGTGGGAACGCGGATGGCGTCGCCCTATGGACGGGAGCAGGCGAGAATCTTCGCAGCAGCGCTTGCAAGGGAAGGCGTTCAGATCATTTCCGGCATGGCAAGGGGCGTGGACGGCGTTGCCGGACGAGGAGCACTGGATACATCGGATGATTCCTATGCAGTTCTGGGCGGAGGCGTTGATATATGCTATCCAAGGGAAAATAAGGACCTGTATGAAGCCCTGATTGACAGAGGTGGACTCCTCTCAGAATACCGGCCGGGACTGTCCCCGCAGAACACCTTTTTTCCGGCAAGAAACCGGATTATCAGTGGTCTGTCCGATATCATTCTGGTGGTTGAGGCGAGAGAACAGTCGGGAACGCTGATTACAGTGGACCGTGCACTGGAACAGGGAAAGGATGTGTGGGCTCTTCCGGGCAGAAGAACCGACCGCAATAGTGCAGGCTGCAATCGCCTCATCCGACAGGGCGCCGGAATTGCTCTTTCACCCGATCTTATTCTGGAAGCGCTGGGCCTTCGGGAGGCGGACGAAGCGGAACAGCATTCGGGATCCGAATATGCGCAAATGACCTTTGATTTTGAAGCACTTGCGGGAACCGAATCCGGCGTCGGCCGGGCAATATTGGAATGCCTGGATTATGCGGAGCCAAGGTGTCTTGACGACATTGCGTCGGAGGTTTCCCGCTTGGCTTGCCGGGAGGTTCCGTTCCGCGAGTTTGTGAAGGAGCTTACGCACCTTACCCTGCGCGGCTGCGTGAAGGAAATCCGCGTGGGTCAGTATGTTACCGCTGCACACTGTACAGACCGATAACGGCGTAATTTACCCGTGTAATGAATACATGAAGCCACTGCTGCGGCACGTGAAAGGGCTTCCCTGAACAGGGATAGAAAAGCCCGGCAGCAGAACGCTGTCGGGCTCTATACCTCTATTATATCGTAACTATTCAGGCAAATGAAGGCTGACTGCCTTAATCAGGAATCACAATCGCGAGCTGTGCTGCATCGCTGGCCGCCTTGGCAGTCGCCGCCGTCTGCGTCTGCGCTGTTGTCTGCGCAGCTGCCGTCTGGGCCGCCGTCTGAAGCGCTGCTGCAGACTGCTGAGCCTCTGCGGCTGCTGTCTGCGCCTGCTGCAGCTGAAGCGCAGCCACCTGCTGCGCAGCCAGATTCTCCGGTGTCGGAAGAGCGGCTGCGTTTGCAGCTGCCGTCTGCGCGGTCACGGCCGCCTGTTCAAACTGCGTCTGCAAAGCCTGCGCCTGCGCCGCTGCTGCCTTAGCCTGCTGCTCTGCTGCTGCCTGCGCGGTCTGGCACTGCACCAGAATCGCCGCCTGCTGATCCGAAACCGCCTTGAGCTGCGCGGCCTGTGCCTGCTGCTGTGCTGTAATCACAACAACATGGCCATCCTTGCACATGCGGATGATATTGTTCTGGGCATCGGTGATTGTCTGGTTCTTGACCATTGCCCCCGTTCCGTCAAAGAAGTACTGCAGCCCGCCGATTGTCTGCATACCGAACTGCTTCCGGTAGTTGACAAAATAGTAGGTGGCACCGCTT
>CAVBQH010000281.1:0-3136 GCA_963597485.1 Acutalibacteraceae bacterium | reverse complement strand
CCTTCCGTATCCTCCGGCGTTGCAAACAAATGCAGCATATTACGCCTCCAGCTTCTGCCCGGTTACACACCGCCATTCTCCCTGTGCCGTCACTCCAAGTACCCTCAGCCCTGCCAAGCGCATGGCGTCTGCCACAAGATCCTGCTTGCCATCCAGAATGCCGCTGGTAATATATATGCCGCCCGGCTTTAACGCCTTTACTGCAGCCGGTGTCAGCGGAACCAGAACGTCCGGAAGAATATTCGCCACTACGATGTCATAGGCCTCGTATCCAACCTCCTGCTGCACCGACGCATCGTCGATCAGATTTCCTAAAATCACGCGGAATTTATCGGGGTCCACGTGATTGGCCTCCAGATTAGCCTGAATCGCCGGTGCTGCACATGGATCAAGATCCGTTCCCACGGCGTTGGCAGCTCCCAGCATAAGAGAGAGTATAGAAAGAATTCCGCTTCCCGTTCCCACATCCAGAATGCGCGTTTTGTCCGTCAGATACTTGCGAATCTGTCGGATACACAGCTGCGTTGTCTCGTGTGCACCGGTTCCGAAGGCCGTCCCGGGATCAATGTGAAAGGTCAATGCCGGCCGCTGCTGCTCCGCCTGGGGCTGTTCCCAGGAGGGAATCACCAGAATGTCATCAATCCAGAACTGATGAAAGAACTGCTTCCAGTTATTGACCCAGTCAATATCCTCTGTCTCCTCAATAGTAACAACACCGTCACCGATGTCTGCGCCGAACTGTCGGAGCGCATGAATCTGCTCCTCCATTTCACGTTTTATATCCTCCGGCTTTTTCTCGACGTCATCAACCAGAAGCCTTCCGTCCGGTGTTTCCTCCAGGAAAAAGCTCAGAACAGCGCTGCCGTCATCGGCAGGTCCTTCGGGCAGAATATCCACAAACATCTGCTCCTTTTCTCTTGCTGTCAGAGGTACATGATCTTCGATTTGCGCACCGTACAGCCCAATATCCTGCATCGAACTCACCAGAATATCTTCTGCCTCGGCAGTTGTCCGAACACGGAATCTCATCCATTTCATAGGTTTCTCCTCACTGCAGACCTGCTGCATGGCACGCGGGTTCTTACTTACTTCCAGAATTTCTTACGTTTTCCCTTTACTGTTTCCGTAGGGCCTTCTCCCGAAGAACCGGCCCGTTCTGCTGCATGCAGGCTGTCACCCGTCAGCTGATCAAATTTCTCCAGAAGCTCACGCGCTTCTTTGCTAAGCTTAGACGGCGTTTCCACCGTCAGCGTCACATACTGATCACCGCGAATGTTCTTGTTCTGAAGGCTTGGAACCCCCTTCCCCTTCAGACGCACTCTGGTACCGGTCTGTGTGCCTTCCTTCACATCATACAGCACCTTGCCGTCCACCGTATCAATAACGATCGAGCCGCCCAGCGCCGCAATTGCATAGGATATGGTCACGTTTGTGTACAGATCGTTATCCTGGCGATAGTAATTCGAATCCTCTTCCACCAGAACCTCTACCATCAGGTCACCGCGCGGTCCGCCGTTAATACCCGGCTCGCCCTTCTCCGAAATGCGCACGCTCATTCCGCTCCGTATGCCGGCAGGAATGGAAACCTCTATCTGCTTCCTGCTGCTCGTATATCCGCTGCCTCCGCAGGTAGAGCATTTTTCCTCTATAATCTTTCCGCTGCCGCTGCAGCCGGGGCATGTCTGCACATTGCGGACCGTGCCGAAAAACGACTGCTGTGTATATACCACCTGCCCCTTGCCGCCGCACTTCGGGCACATCTTAGGGCTGGTTCCCGGCTTTGCGCCGGTGCCGCTGCAGGTCGGGCACGGATCCTTGAGATTCAATGTCAGAGTTTTGGTTGCGCCGAATACGGACTCCATGAAGCTGATTCGCACGCTGGTGCGGATGCTCGCTCCCTTCATCGGACCGTTCGGGTTCTGACGCGCTCTGCCTCCTCCGAAAATATCGCCGAAGATATCTCCGAACATATCTGAGAAATCCGCACCGTTAAAATCAAATCCACCGCCGCCGTAGCCGCCGGTTCCGTCGAACGCCGCATGGCCAAACTGATCATATTGCTGGCGCTTCGATGCGTCGCTCAGAACAGCGTACGCCTCCGATGCCTCCTTAAACTTTGCAGCCGCTTCCTCACTGGGGTTCACATCCGGATGGTATTTCTTAGCCAACTGGCGGTATGCCTTTTTTATTTCTTCTTCTGTGGCGCTTTTATCTACGCCCAGCACCTCATAATAATCTCGTTTCTGCTCTGCCATACGGTTTTCCTTTATCTGCAGTCATCCCATGTGATACGGATCCTGTTGCATATCAGCCATTCACAGCCGGAATGCTGCGTTTTTACATGACCAAACCCGGGACAGTCTCCCGCCCCGGGCTTCATCATCTTATTGCATTGTTCTCTTCATTGCAAGCTGATGCATCCGGATTATACCTCGCGGTAATCTCCATCCACAACATCATCAGCTCCGGTCTGCTGTCCGCCCATGTTCGGATCCTGGCCAGCCTGCTGTCCGGCCGACTGATTCTGCTGCATGTTCTGATACATTGCGTTGAACAGCTGCTGAGAATCATTCATCAGCTTCTCCTTGCCGGACTTCAACGCATCTACATCCGCATCACTGATGTCAACCTGATCCTTGGTGCGCTCCAGAACCGCCTTCAGCTCAGAGAGATCAGACTCAACCGTAGCCTTATTGGAAGCATCCACCTTGTCTCCAGCCTCTTTCAGTGCCTTCTCGATCTGGAATACAGCCGAATCCGCATCGTTTCTCGCATCGATGGCTTCCTTGCGCTTCTTATCCTGCGCCTCGTATTCCTTCGCATCCTTGATGGCCTTCTCAATGTCATCATCCGACATGCTGGAGCCGCCGGTAATCGTGATGTGCTGCTCCTTGCCCGTTCCAAGGTCCTTTGCCGCAACGGTTACAATGCCGTTGGCATCAATATCAAATGTAACCTCAATCTGCGGAACACCTCTCATTGCCGGCGGGATTCCGTCCAGACGGAACTGGCCAAGGGACTTATTGTCTTTTGCAAACTTACGCTCGCCCTGAAGAACATTGATATCCACTGCAGTCTGGTTGTCTGCTGCGGTAGAGAAAATCTGACTCTTCTTGGTAGGAATGGTCGTATTACG
>CAVBQH010000280.1:0-3144 GCA_963597485.1 Acutalibacteraceae bacterium | reverse complement strand
ATGAGAACCTGGCTGCCAGAATGCGTCGCCTTGCACAGCTGTATGGACGGCTGTAGGAGCAGGGCACATATGTAATCCGAAGGAAAGGATTGGTCAGAAAGGTGGCAGACATTACCATAAAGGATATCGCCAGAAAATGCGGTGTCGGCGTCAGCACGGTTTCCCGTGCGCTGAACAATCATCCGGATATTAATCAGGAAACGCGGGACCGGATCATGGCAGTGATCCGGGAGACCGGTTTTGTTCCCAACAATTCGGCACGGTATTTAAAGCGCAGTGAGACCAACAGCATCGCGCTTTTGGTAAAGGGCATTACCAATCCCTTTTTCACCAGTATCATTCAATTGATGGAGGAGAGCGTGGAGAGCAGAGGCTATACGACCATTCTGCGCCACGTGGGTCCCATGGAGGATGAGGTGAGAGTGGCCCTGGGGCTTGTTAAGGAAAAGAGGCTGAAGGGAATTGTCTTTCTGGGAGGTAATTTTACGCATGAGGAAACGGCACTTCGCCAGCTGGGAGTGCCGTTTGTCTTTGCAGCGATCGGAGAGGATCCGGAAGAAGCGCAAAAGCGGTCGGACAGTCTCTCCGGCGACAAGGTGTGCTATGCCAATGTCGCAGTGGACGATCTTCAGGCAAGTGATGACGCGGTCAGCTACCTGATTGCACAGGGACATCGGAAAATCGGCATTATTGCCGAGGGACTCGGAATTCCTTCGGTTGGTCAGCTGCGCTTCCGCGGGTTTCGCCGGGCCCTGGAAAGAGCAGGTATCCCCTTTGATAAAAAGTCGCTTGCCGTTGTCGTGGATGGGGTAGAGCACTACACCTTTGAAAATGGATACCATGCAGCGCAGGAGCTTCTGGAGGGTTATCCGGAGCTGACAGCGGTGTTCTGCATCTCGGACGTTCTGGCGATGGGAGCCTGCCGGGCGATCCTGGATGCCGGCAAGAGAATACCGGAGGACATTTCGGTGATCGGCTTTGACGGAATTGCGCTGGGCGATTACTATAATCCGCGGCTTACTACGATGCAGCAGCCGTTTGCAGAGATCGCTGCGGAATCCATTCGTATGCTGTTCGGCATGATCGAGAATGAAGAGGAACCGGTGGATGTCATGCTGGCTGCAAAGCTGATCGAGAGAGAATCTACGGGAGCATATGCAGCGCCGTCGGCCATAGTTCAACCGTGAATATGCCAGCAGGCAGCGGGTTCACATTGAAATGTGGCAGCCGCTGTCCGGGATTTTTACAGTAATAGATACCAAATCAGCAGCTGCACGCGCGCGGAAGCTTTGCAGCAGACTTTTCGTGCTGGGCGAACATAAATTCCAGAATGGTGGAACGCAGAACAATCCCGATGAGCACGCCGGTATCATCAACAACCGGCACGAAGTTCTGCTCCTTCACATAACTGAAAAGCTCTTCAATATCAGCGTCCGCACGGACGCTTTTATAATCCCTTTTCCGGCGTACATTCATAACCGAGCGAAGCTCGCAGGAGCGGATGTCCTGATTCTCACTGCGGCGAAGGGCCCGAAGAAGATCCCCCTCACTTAGGGTTCCGATGTATTTGCCGGTCTTTTCATTGATCATGGGAATGGAAGAAAACTGATGGCATTCGATCCTCTCCATGGCCATTCCGACGGAATCTCCCTCATAGACAAGATCAAGCTCCGATTTGGGCTTGAGAAAGAAAAGAATATTCATATGTGCAACCCCTTGCTGGTATAAAACCTTCTGCTGCGAAAATCCCCCGATGATCGCAGCAGTGTCTGTTATTCACGCACCCTCAGAAAAAAGTTCTGCGTTATTAGGCCAATCATTTTGCAAACGATGTACTAGAATCGCTGTGCGCTCTCATCATACCCGTGTATGCAGAATACCGGCAGACAACTGATCCGCAGCGTCTTTTCCAAGGAAAAATTCTACAATCTCCAGACCAAAATCAATGGCGGTTCCCATAGAACGGCTGGTGATCAGATTTCCGTCCTTTACGACGGGGCTCTCCAGGTGGATGGCACCATGCTCTTTAAGAAACGCATCCGCGCACGGATTGCAGGTGGCACGCTTCCCATCCAGAAGGCCGAGATTCGCCAGAATGGACGGAGCGGCGCAGATGGCGGCCACGGCCTTTCCTTCGGACGATCTTCCTGCAAAGGAGGAGACGGCCTCTGTCAGCGGAGCGAAGGCTGCCAGATTGGGCGTTCCCGGAATGCCGCCGGGAAGGATCAGCATGTCATAGTCCTCCATATTCACATCTTCAATGATCATCTGAGCAGTGATGACGATGCCGTGGGAGGATGTGATTTCACGTCTTCCCATTACAGATATCAGCGTGCAGGGAATTCCTGCACGGTACAAAAGATCGGATACCGTCAGAGCTTCGATTTCCTCACAGCCATCGGCAAGGAAAAGTGCTGCGCGGCGATCGGTGCGGTACGTTTTTTCTTTGGTCATATATTCATTCTCCTCTCAGATTTTCGTATCTGTTACTTCCATTATAAATTCTGGCGTAGTGGAAAACCATTTTGATTGTATGAATTCTTTATGAACGGACACGCTGATGTTGTGCTCAGGCCTGTCCGTTGTCTGAATAGTAACGACTCCGGCGTGTGCCGCTCATCAATGGCGGACACACTTTCCTCACAGAATCCTCACATTTTCATGACGAAACGAACACATCTTTTCTGTAAAAAAGATATGTCTGTTTATAGTTACCGTAGAGTTAGGAAGGGAAGAGATGATTGAAGTACAGCATTTGACAAAGCGATACGGCGCGCATACCGCTGTGGACGATTTAAGCTTCACCGCAGCGCCCGGGCAGATCTACGGATTTCTGGGACCCAATGGTGCCGGGAAGTCCACAACAATGAATATCATGACGGGGTACCTTGCGGCAACGTCAGGAACGGTCCTGATCGACGGTCTGGACATACAAAAGGAGCCGGAAACGGCCAAACAGAAAATCGGGTATCTTCCGGAGGTTCCTCCGGTCTATACGGACATGACGGTAGCGGAGTATCTTTGCTTTGCGGCGGAGCTAAAGCGGATTCCGGCGGGAAAACGGATGGATGCGGTGTCCGGTGTTTTGGATGCGGCGGATATCCTGGATGTGCAGGGACGCTTAATCCGGAACCTGTCCAAGGG
>CAVBQH010000279.1:0-3148 GCA_963597485.1 Acutalibacteraceae bacterium | reverse complement strand
TGATTTATCAGAGCATGTCCGGCGATGCCGCCATCGGTCAGTCGAGCTTCTCCTCGGTTGACGGCAGCATTACCTCTTTGTCCGGTGATCTGTTCTATATCACCAACACGAGCTGCACCATCTCGCTCACGAACACAAAGCTCGTCACCGCCAATGGGCAGCTGTTCACCATTTCCGGGAACGACAGCAGCCGAGGCTGGGGCACCAGCGGCTCCAACGGAGGAAATGTAACGCTCACCACCTCCCAGCAGACGATGGAAGGCAATATCACTGTAGACGATATTTCTACCCTGGATATGACCTTATCCGACAGCAGCTCCTTCACCGGAGCCATCAACACCTCCGGCGCGGCCGGCGAGGTCAATGTCACACTGGATGACACATCCACCTGGACGCTGACCGGCGACAGCTATGTCACCTCCTTTAATGGTGATCTGTCACAGATTATCTCCAATGGCTATCAGCTGTATGTAAACGGTTCCGCCGTACTGGAGTAATCCCCGGCTCCCTGTTGTCTGTCCTGTTGTTCCTGACAATTTCGGGAGATCGGCAGTATTAGCCGCCAGGGAATACCAATGAACACAAACAAGAAGTCCCGCCATTAAATCGATGGCGGGACTTCTTAAAAGTAAGGGGAGTTTTTTACCATTTTACACACCAACGCTTCGAGTACTCTCCGGTAATGTTCTGAGTTCTTCCGCCCTCTTCCTGCGCTGTTTTCCTGTCTTTTCCGAAGTTCTGCACGATATATTCCCCCATCCAGTGGAAGTTCCACCCAGTCATGTGTCCAGGATGAAAGATATGCCGCATTAGCAATTGATAATCCGTAAGCGCCGTCTTCACCCGGAGCAAGAAGCTTTGTACCGTTCCGGATAGCCCTACTGAAATCATTCAATATTCCAAGGTGTCCGCTCTCCTGCTCGGTCTGCGAGATTTGCACGGTTTTTATAGCACAATGCGGCATGCATTCCGGAGATGAAGACGTGATCTCACGTATATCCTGCTCCAGAAGCTGAAGTGTCAATACTCCGTTTTCAATCACAGCCTTCCCTCTCGTTCCAGAGAGTTCCAGTCGATTGGTTCCCGGATATTCGCCAGTTGAGGTTAAGAACACCCCTGTTGCTCCATTTGCGTATTCGGCGTAAATCTCTGCTTCATCCTCCACCTCAATGTCGTGGAAATGGGCAGTGCGACAGCTTGCAATCAGTCGTTTCGGCATTCCTGTCATCCATTGCCAGATATCCAGATTGTGCGGGCATTGGTTCATCAATACCCCGCCGCCTTCTCCTGCCCAGCTTGCCCTCCAGGAGCCGGAATCATAATAGGCCTGTGTGCGGTACCAGTTTGTGATTGTCCAGGTAAACCGAATCAGTTCTCCAAGCTCTCCACATTGAAAGCGCCTTCGAAGCTCTGCAAAAAGAGGATTGGTTCTCTGATTGTACATGATTCCAAAAACGCAATCTCCCTTTTGTGCTACATGATTAACCTCTTCTGCTGCCGCAATGTCGATTCCTTCCGGCTTCTCTGTCAGTACATGAAGCCCCGCCAGAAGAGCTTCCTTCGCAATAGAAGGATGCAGAGGATGCGGCGTTGCAATAAGCACTGCATCGATATTTCCGGAAGCAATCAGTGCATGATAATCCGAATAAAGACGTGTCCCATTCCCAAACTGCTCCTTCGCCCATTTCAGTCGCAGCGGATCTGTATCACAAACCGCCGCCAATTCCATTCCTTCCACTTTATTTTTATAGATCTGCATCGCATGCGCCGAACCCATGCTGCCGATGCCGATCACGCCCATTCTGACTCTGTTCATGATGGCCGCCTACTCTCCACCTGTGTCCGCATTCTGAAGATTCATTAAATGCTGATTCGACCGTCAGCTTCTATTTCACTGCTTCGATCTTGATTTCTTCTTCGGAAAGATTCTCCAAAACCTTTCCCTTTTTATAAAAATGAATCGCATTCTTCTGAATTCCGTCTCCGTTGTAATACTCGTCTTCAGACAGAATCGGAAGCTTCACACTCGATTCTGTAAATCCGGCTTTGTAGATCGCGGTGATCATCTCAATCGTACGTTTTCCATCAATACCGGTTATCAAAGGCTTTGTACCGTTTTCCAGTGCAGACAAAACATTATCGATCTCGCCCGTATGACCGGTGTACTCCAGATCCGGAATTGCCTGATATGCTTCCGCCAATTCTTCAAGGAGAGCCTTGTTCCCGCCGTCCTCTGGGAAACCGTTGCCCATAGATATCTCTGCCTTTGGATTCCAGGGAGCCGACAATTTGGCATTTGCGCACTGTACAATGATGCTTTGTTCTTCTCCGTGGTGCACCACTGAACTGGTCACAGAAGCAAGACTTCCGTTCTCATATTTCATGATAGCCTCAGAGAGATCTTCTACTTCCGAATTATCATGCATGACATTTGTCAGCATGCTGACCGTCTTCTCCGGCAGCTCGCCTTCCAACCAGTTCAGAAGATCAATATGATGTACCGCATGATTGAGCGTGGGACCGCCGCATTCTTTTTCCCATGTTCCTCGCCACCACAGATCATAATAGCAGTGTCCTCTCCACCAGTTCGAATTAATCTGAATCGAACACACCTTTCCGGCAAGACCGCTGTCCAGGATTTTTTTCATCTTCCAGTACGGATTTGTAAACCGATTCTGTGCCACTTGCGCCAGCACAACACCATTCTCTTTTTCTGCCCGGAGCATGGCATCACACTCGGCAAGACTTGCTGCCATCGGCTTTTCGCACAGAACATTGCATCCTGCCTCCATCGCATGAACAGAGACTTCCGCATGCGAAAACGGCGGTGTGCAGACATGTACCAGATCAATTGGAAGACCTGCCGATAACATTTCCTGATGATCCTCAAAAACAGCACAGTCCAGATGATACTGCTCCTTCACTTTCTGCGCTTTTCCTGGCACAATATCGCACAACGCCACAATCTTGCAACGTTCCGGAAAGGTCAGAAGCCCCTTGATATGTGCGTGAGAAATCCCCCCGGTTCCGACAATTGCTACGTGAATCATAGATTCCTTTCCTGCCGCGATCCGCGGCAACGGTCATTATTTTGTATCTGTTTAGCACCTGCCACATTTCAACGTGAACCCGCTGCTTGCAGGCATAT
>CAVBQH010000278.1:0-3175 GCA_963597485.1 Acutalibacteraceae bacterium | reverse complement strand
ACATAAATGCCGATGTGCGACGCACCGCTGGTGTTGTAGGTTTTTTCAAAAAAGATCAGGTCGCCCGGTTTGGCGTTGGACGGGGAAACATAGCCGCACATGCCGCGCAGTCCCTCTGCCGTTGTTCTGCCGACATTCCAGCCGACACCACAGTGATTGAGCACCCAGCATACAAAGCCGGAGCAGTCAAACGAAGTACTTGGACTGCTGCCGCCCCAGACATAGGGGTATCCGAGATATTTCTCCGCTTCCGAGATCATGGCGGCGAACTGCTCGTCTGCCAGTGCCTCAGTCGGTATCTCATATGTGGACTGATCGCCGTAATACTTCCCGATATACGAGGATTCACCGAACAGATCAGGCCGATTTCCAAGCGTTGCCATATAAACTGAATAAAGCGAGAGGTGATCCTCATCCATGAGGTATACCGGCAGATGCGACAGGTCGAAGTTTTCCAGCTTCACCGTGCAGATGTAATAGTCATACGGAACCTCATAGGTATCGGTATGCTCATTTCCTTCCTCATCCGTCCATGTGTCTGTCTCTGTGCGGTATCGGGTCTCGACCTCCACTTCCTCGGTGAGAATGTACTGCTTGTCAAAGAGTGTCTGTAACAGGTCTCCGACCTCATCAATCGTCCAGCCGCCTTCCTGCATGGCTGTGATAATGGAGATCAGTACATACGGGTCATGTTCGATCTCATCCAATTCAAAGTGATATTCATCGTAATCATGGGTGCTTTCGTAGTTGTCCAGGTACTCCTGAAGCTCAGCCTCCTTGGCTTTGTACTGCTCTTCGGCAGCCAGCATATCCGTATCCTCACTGGGATAGGTGGTCATCACGCCGGAGGACGTCAGGGAGCTCATCATCAGAGAGCAGCTGGAAAGAAAGCTGGAGCACAGCAGAAACACCACGATGATAATGCCGATGATGATAAAGCCCTTCTTGTGCCGCACAATGAACTGTATGACCTTGGATGCGGTCTCACCGGATTTTTTCACCGCCTTTGCAGCAACTTCGGATGCCTTGACGGTATTGTCAACTGCTCTTCCGGCCTTTGCCTCGGCATATGCCTTCTTAATGGCTCGCTTCTGCTGAAAACGGGAAATGGGGCTTGCGCCCCATTCCGGGCTCTTGATCTCCGCTTCCTTATAAAGTGCCTTCAGATTGGCCCTGTCGGCGGCACGCTCTGCCTTTAATGCTCTGGCGTATGGTCTGTCCTTTAATGCTCGATGCACCGACTCCACCGTGCGGACGCTGCCTTCAACACTGCCGATCACCTCATGGGATACAGAGGAGGATGTGCTGTCTCCGGAATCCTCAGACAGCTCACTGTGCGAAACAGCGGACAACGCATTGATGGGCAATGATTTCACCGCATGAGACAGCTTGGATGGTCTCTTTTTCTCGGTTTCCTTAAAAACAAGGCGCGTCACGACCTGATTTTCCTTCGGGTCATAGACGCGCTGTTTCTGCACGATTTTCTTCTTTGGGATTTTCGCTTCAGCCTTTGCGAGCTTTTTCTGGGCTTTCTCAGCCTTTTCAATGGGCTTTTGAAGCTCCGGCGTATCCAGCTCATCCTCGGTGAACAGGAGCCGGGGCGCTCGTTTTGCCATATGCATCACCTCTTTTCTTGGGGGATTTGGTCTCAGCCGATGATTTCAGCCAGTTCAGCCTGAAAAAGCTGTCTGCCCTTGGGCGTGATCAGCATCTGCGTACCACTGTGACCGTTCTTCGCGATAAACTCACGGACAATGAACAGGCCGTTACGGTACGGCAGTGCATAAGGATGCATCCTGCCGCTTTCATCGTAATAAGCGTATTTCTTCCGAACGAGATATGCCGTAAACATGCTTTGCGGAACACCCAGCTCTTTGGCAGTCAGGCGAACTCCGGTGCAGTTGGGGCAGGCCACCAGCGCGTCATAATATGCCGCCTTGGGAAGTGCCGTTGTCAGCTGCGCCTCGGTGATGGCAAGCTGTCCTGCCAGCTTCTTATTAAGACTGCGTTCTTCATAGAGTGCCTTTGCCACCTGCGCCGCCACATCGGCATTGTTTGCAGCCTGTTCCAGCAGACTGTCGGTCATGTAGGCACCATGCTTGCGGATGGTCGGCAACACTTCATCGAATACCCACTTTTCAAATCGCTCCGCGGACGGAAGCTTACTGTGAACAATGAGGCGATAAACGTCACCCTCCGGAATGTAAGAAAGCGACTGAATACCACCTTTCGTAAGGGAGTCGCGTTTCACGACCCCCTTGCAATGACGACGAATCGCATCGCGAAAATTGGTGTATCCCAATGATTTTGCCACGTCCTGGGCACAGAAAAGATATTTGCTGCCCTCCTCCATAATGCGGACGTTTCCAAATTCCTTGCTGCTGAAGGTTTCCATCTTGTTTTCCATGTGTCTTCCCGTCCTTTCCTTATCCGACCTGCTCCTGAGGCTTGGTTGTGATGATTCGGTAGAGCTCGGTGTCCTTCGGGAACCGATCTACAAACGGCAGGATGGTACTGCCATAAAAAAGCAGCCCTTCGCCTTCACCGCTGTGGGTGACATACGAGAGCTGGTGTGGAGAGATATTGAGCTGTTTTGCGAGAATCTGCCGGTCGCCCGATGCCTGATTAAGCATGAAAACATAGTCTGAATTCTCAAAAATGTTTTCGACTTCTCTGGACGACAGCAGATCTTTAACATTCTGCGTGATGCCGGTCGGGATGCCGCCCCACTTACGAAAGCGCTTCCAGATTTCTACGGTGTACGCCGCCGTCTGCTCCTCACGGAGCAAAAGGTGCATCTCGTCGATGTAGTAACGGGTGGATTTGTGTGCCTCGCGGTTGACGGTGACTCGATTCCAAACCGCATCCTGCACGATCAGCATACCGATTTTCTTCAGCTGCTTGCCGAGCTCCTTGATATCGAAGCTGACAATGCGATTCTCAATGTTAATGCTGGTGCGATGATTGAAAACATTCAAGGAACCGGTGACATAGATTTCCAGCGCCGTCGCGATGTACTGCGCTTCCTTCTCATCCTGGGTGAGCAGGGCATTGTACAGGTCTTCCAGTACCGGCATATTCTCCGGAATAGGGTTCTCCAGATACTTTCGGTAGACCATACGCACACAACGGTCGATGATGGTTTTCTCTACCGGCTGCAAGCCCTCCTTGCCGC
>CAVBQH010000277.1:0-3227 GCA_963597485.1 Acutalibacteraceae bacterium | reverse complement strand
GCAAGCACTTCCCGGAGCAGTTCGAGAAGAACATGTCCACAACGGTATCGCCGATGTGTGCAATTTCCAGACTTCTGAAGGCAGAGCATCCCGGCTGCATTACGGTGTTCGTAGGACCCTGCATCGCCAAGAAGAGTGAGGCAGAGGACAAGAGCGTTCCGGACAATGCCGATTATGTAGTTACCTACGGTGAAATCCGTGCCCTTCTTCGGTCGAAGGATGTAGAGGTCGTGCCGGTCGAGGAGAACTATCAGGAATCCTCCATCTACGGTAAGAAGTTCGCAACCAGCGGCGGCGTTGCGGCAGCGGTAATTGAGGTTATGAAGGAGCGGGGCGAGGATACCTCGAACATCAAGCTCAAGCAGGTTGCAGGCGGACAGGACTGCCGCACAGCACTGACGCTCTTAAAGGCCGGACGTCTTCCGGAGGACTTCGTCGAGGGTATGGTATGCCCCGGCGGATGCGTCGGCGGACCGTCCCGGCATAAGACCGAGGTCGAAACCAAGAAGGCAAGAGCAACGCTTCTTGCAAAGGCGGACGGCCGCAAGATTCTGGAGAACCTTGAGAACTATCCGATGGACAAGTTCAGCATGCACCGCGACGGCCATATGGATGAGTGAGATGGATGAGTAAGGAAATATCTGTGGCAGAAAAGGTCGGCCGGCTTCCGCTGGCCGGCATGGGAGAGGGCTGGCAGAAAAGAGCAGGAATTTGCCTTGCGGGCGTTTTGACGCAGGGCTTTTTCCTGTCCTTTCTGATCAAGGTGAATCTCGGAACGGATCCGTATACGTTCATGAACGTATCCATTGCGGAACGCATCGGCTGGATGTTCGGGAACTGGCAGCTGACCATCAATGTTTTGCTTCTGGTCTTTGTGGTGCTGACATCAAGGCTTCGGTACCTTGGCTTTGGAACTCTGGCCAACATGGTGCTCATTGGGTACACTGCGGATTTTGGATGTTATCTTTGGGACCGCTTCATTCCGGCTTCTGCGTTTACGGAAGCGGCAACCCGGATTCCGATCTTCATTGTGGCGCTCATCGGCTTTCTGACGGCGGCTGCGGTCTACATGAATGCGGGCATGGGCCTGTCTCCCTACGATGCCCCGCCCTGCATTCTGCACGAGCACGCGGGGAAGGTGCCATACTTTATCATCCGTATTCTCTGGGATTACGGTGCCATCCTGGTCGGCATGCTGGCAGGCGGGACACCGACCGTTTCCAATCTGATCATGGCTGTGGCGCTGGGACCGGTGATTACGCTGATCGGAAAGGCAATGCGAAGGATTTGCTGAGGACGTGTCTGCACAGCATGTGATGTTGTAAGGATTCATTAAGAGGAGAAAATCATGACAACTGCCGCCAAGCGTTCCGGGGTGAGTGACCTTACCACGGGGCGCCCGCTGACGAGAATTTTATTATTCGCACTTCCGCTGGTTCTGGGAACCCTGTTCCAGCAGCTGTACAGCTTCGCAGACACGGTAATCGTCGGGCGCTGCCTTGGGACCAATGCCCTGGGATCGGTGGGAACAACCTATTCTCTGAACTTCCTGATTCTGGGCTTTATTCAGGGAGCCTGCGTTGGCTTCGGCATTCCGGTGGCGGAGGCTTTCGGCGCGAAAAATAAGAAGGACCTGCGCCAGTATCTCGTAAACGGAGCGTTTCTGTGCATTGTCATCAGTGTTGTGTTCACGATTATTACAACGCTGATTGCAGGACCCCTTCTGCAGCTTATCAATACGCCGGAGGAGCTGTATGCAGACGCGGAGCTCTACATCCGGATTATATTCCTTGGAATTCCTGTGACAGTGCTGTACAACTACGGCTCCAGTGTGCTGCGGTCCATGGGCGATTCCAAGCATCCGTTTTATTTCCTGCTGGTTTCCAGCGTGGTGAACATCGTACTGGACTGGGTTCTCATCGTGCCGGTGGGCATGGGCGTAGACGGTGCTGCCATCGCGACAGTGTTCAGTCAGGGAATCAGTGCGCTTTTGTGCGTGTGGTGGTTTTTTGCCAGGACGGCGAAGGAAGAGAAGATCGTTTTTCAAAGAGATGATCTGAAGATATCGGCGCATCATCTGGGGCATCTTGCCTACGTGGGTCTGCCGATGGGCTTTGAGTACTCGGTGTCCGCCATCGGTGCCGTTGTGATGCAGGATGCCATCAATCGACTCGGCAGCACGGCCGTCGCAGCGCAGACGGCCGGAGAGAAGATCCGTCAGATGTTCACGCTGCCGATGGAGAGCGTGGGCATGGCGATGGCAACTTACGTGGGTCAGAACCACGGAGCAGGGCGCCTGGACCGCATCCGGCAGGGCATCCGGGAAGGATGCCTGATTCAGCTGGTGTATTGCGCAGCCGCCTTTGTAGTGATTTTCTTTATCAAGGGATATGCCGTGCAGCTCGTTCTGGGTGAAACCGGGACGGAAGTCTTTGCCGAAGCGGTGGAATACCTGGCGATTATCAGCACGATGTTCTGCTTCCACGGACTTTTGATGATCTTCCGGAACACACTCCAGGGGCTTGGCTACAGTGTGCAGGCGGTCATCTCCGGTGTTGGAGAGCTCCTGGGCCGGTGCGTCGGCGGATGGCTCGCCGTGGCATGGCTGGGATATTTTGGCATCTGCATTTCAAATCCGATTGCCTGGGGCTTCGCACTTTGCTACTGCGTGTTCATGGTTACGCGTGTCCTGCGGAAGATGCAGCACATGGGACTGGGACTTTGAGAAAAGGGACGTCAGGATGTAGCTGTTCAGAGGCGCTTCACGCCTTGGCGGACTTGGAAGCAGCCGAGGATGTAAGCAGAAAGTTTTCAATTAAGACAAAAAGGTATTGCAGATTTTTTACGCAAGTGATATAAATCTCTTCAATTGAGTGTATACAATAATACACTCGTCGTGCAAAGGCGCATTCGGAGGAATCCGAGTGCGCCTTTTGTTGTCTGGGAAGAACCGTTTTCTGGATCAGACATATTGAGGAGGAGAAGATGAAAAAAAAGGTGTTGGCAATGGTACTTGCTGCCGCTATGGCAGCAGGGATGTTGACTGCATGCGGGAGTGGAACCTCATCCGGCTCCAGTTCGTCCGGAGGCAGTACGGATGCAGCAGCTTCGGAATCGTCAGAGCCGCAGGTCAGTGATACGACGGAATTGACAGAGCTGTTCAGCGAGGATACCACGGACTGGAATTATCTGGTGGAAACGTCCAACACCCCTGCAATGTATATTGA
>CAVBQH010000276.1:0-3272 GCA_963597485.1 Acutalibacteraceae bacterium | reverse complement strand
TGCCCTATGAACGCTTTGAGGCAGGCGGGAAGGCTGCGCTCTCCAACGCAGAGCTCCTGGCTGTTCTTCTTCGAACCGGCACCGCCCGGGAACCGGTTCTGGAGCTTTCCCGGCATCTTTTGCGGCTAAAGGGCGGAGATGGGAATTCGCTTTCCATTCTCTACAATCTTAGTCAGGAGGATCTGCAGCGCGTTCCGGGAATCGGAAGAGTCCGCGCCATACAGATCCAGTGCCTTCTGGAGTTATCCCGAAGGCTTGCCTGCGAGGCGGCGCATCCCTTCGGGCAGCGTTTGACCTGCAGCCAGCCGCAGATCGTTGCGAATTACTATATGGAATCTCTGCGTCATGAGGCGCAGGAGAGAGTCATTGCCCTTTTTCTGGACAACCGGCTCTGCCTGCTGCGGGAGGAGATTCTGACCATCGGAACTGCAGATGCATCGCTTTGCTCGCCGCGGGATGTCTTTCGCCGCGCACTGGATGCAGGTGCAGTATCCTTTTTGCTTTTGCACAACCATCCAAGCGGTGATCCGTCTCCGTCGAAGGAGGACGTGCAGTTAACCAGGCGCTTAAAGGAAGCCGGAGAACTTATGGAGATCCGGCTTGTTGATCACATCATCATTGGAGACCGGCGCTACTGCAGCCTCATGACAGAGGGGATGATGTGATCGGTACAACCACAGAATGCATTCGCACTGTCTGCCGACGGGCAGGCAGCAGGAGAGAGAATATGGCCCTATTCGGCAGAAAGCACCACAGACCCGGTGAGGTCCGTGAGCAGGAGGAATTTCATGATCCCGGTGTCATTAACAACGCGTACGCCGTAGATCTTGGTACCTGTAATATAAAGATTTATAACGCAGCAACCGACCGCATCATGGTTCAGAAGAACATGATTGCTGTCAAGAACAAGAAAACAATGATTGCCTATGGCGATAATGCCTACGAGATGTTCGAACGCGCCCCTGCCAATATTCGCGTAAGCTACCCCATCGGAAGCGGTGTCATTGCCGATATCCGGAATATGGAGCTTCTGATGAAGTCCTTCATGCGGGATGAGCAGCGAGGCGCCCTGCATGCGGCCGACTTTTTCGTGGCTGTTCCGACGGATGTAACCGAGGTGGAGCGAAGAGCCTTTTATGACCTCATTGCAGATGCCGGCATCAAGGCCCGCCGGATCATGGTCGTGGAAAAGGCTCTGGCAGACGGCCTTGGTATGGGCATAGATGTAAAGAACGCGCAGGGAGTCCTCGTGGTAGACGTTGGCTTTGACACCACGGAGATATCCATTTTGTCCCTGGGCGGTATTGTCCTTTCCAAGCTTTTGAAGATCGGCGGCCGTCACTTTGACACGACCATCGTAAGCGCCGTACGGAGGGAATACAATCTCGTCATCGGCATGAAGACCGCTGAAACGGTCCGCCTTACCTTTGGGGACCGGGAAAATACGTCGGATTACTGCACCATTTACGGAAGAGACATTGTCACCGGCTTGCCCATGGAGCGCAGCCTTTCCAGAGACTTTATTTCTGAGACGCTTCATGACAGCTTCCGGACCATTGTAGACAACATCAAGGTTCTGCTCGAGCGTACACCTCCGGAGCTGTCTGCCGACATTTATCGTCACGGCCTTTTTCTGACCGGCGGCGCCAGCCAGGAAGAGGGATTGGCGGATATTATCGGCACGGAGGTAAAGCTCGACGTCAATGTCGCGGATGCGCCCATTAATACCGTTGCACTTGGTCTTGCGCAGGTTATCAAAAAGATGCAGTACCGTCCGCTGGCATATACCATTGAAGGACTGGGGAAATGAGTTCAGGTCCCATCAAAAGAAGAGAGCCGCTGCAGCTTCATATACCCAGCCGCTACCTTCTGCTAATTACCACCGCCTTATGCGTTGGTTTGATCCTAATTACATATTACACAAGTATCCTGGACGGTCCGTTGTCCGGCTTTGCCGGCTACGTGGTGGTTCCGTTTCAAAACGGAGTCAGCCGGGCCGGAGAGTGGCTGATCGAGCGCGAGCAGCTTGTCACCGACATTCATCAGCTGCAGGAAGAGAACGCAGCGCTTCAGCAGGAAAATCAGGAGCTCACCGCCTCCAACCAGGCGCTCCTGCAGTCCAAGCATGAGCTGACGGAGCTTCGAACCCTGTATAACCTGGACGGAACCTATGCCGACTACGAAAAAACCGGAGCCCGCATCATCGCCAAGGAAAGCGGAACCTGGTATCACTCCTTCATGATCAACAAAGGAACCAGTGACGGCCTTGAGCTTGATATGAATGTCCTGGCAGACGGAGGACTCGTCGGACGAATTACATACATTGGTCCGAACTGGGCACGCGTACAAGCCATTATTGACGATGATTCCAATGTTTCTGCTACTGTGCAGGCCACTGAGGATAATCTGATGGTGTCCGGCGATCTGACGCTGTATGAGAATGGCGAGATTTCATTCTCAGAGCTTTCAGATCCGGACGATGACGTAAAGCTTGGCGACAGTGTGGTCACTTCGAATATCAGCAGCAAATACCTGCCTGGAATTCTGATCGGCTACATCAGTTACCTTCAGACTGATCCCAACAATCTGACCAAATCCGGACGAATCACGCCGGCCGTTGATTTCTCGCACCTGGATACAGTCCTTGTAATTCTGCAGCAGAAGCAAACCGTAAGTGAATGAAAAAGCTTAGAACCGTTTTAATCGTATTTGTCATTATTATCACCTGCTTTGTGCTGCAGACGACGGTCCTTCCGGTCATTACCATTCAGGGAATCGCCCCGAATCTGATGATTGCGGTAACGGCCTCCTACGGCTTTATGTTCGGCGATAGGAGAGGCATGTGTATCGGCCTATTCTGCGGCCTTTTGTGCGACATCTGCTTTGGACCGCTCATTGGCTTTCAGGCCGGAATTTATGCTGTGATCGGTTTTTTATCCGGGAAGTTCCAGAAAATACTGTACGTAGAGGATCTGGTTTTTCCGCTTTCATTGATTGCCGTGTGCGATTTTGCGGCAGGCTTTGCCGTATATTTTTTCCTGTTCCTGATGCGAAATCGGCTGTTTTTCAAGACGTTCTTTGAAAAGCGAATGCTCCCGGAGATGGTATATACGGTGCTTGCCAGTGCGCTGCTGTATCCGGTTCTTCGGATTATATACAACCGCTTCATGAAGGAAAAACCGCAGAGCGCTCTGCTGGAGAATAAATAGACGTAACCATTCAGCACCCATCTCGATTTTCCTTCGGAAAACCTCGATGTGGCTGGCCAGAGG
>CAVBQH010000275.1:0-3284 GCA_963597485.1 Acutalibacteraceae bacterium | reverse complement strand
CCACCCCTTTGCAGATTCCTGTACATCACCGCCGCAGGCCGGGCATTTGCCGATGACTTTCCGCTCCTGCTTCATCAGCACATCCGCGCCCTTCACCGCCTCGTAGTTCTTTACAAGGCTGCTGATCATGCCCTGGATTTCCTGCATAAAGGCGCTGCTGTCATATTCGCCGTGCTCGATTTTCAAAAGCTTTTCCTCCCAGTCTGCTGTCATGGACAGCGACTGAATCTGCTCCGGGACCACCGTCACCAGTGCGGTTCCCTTGTCCGTTGCACAGAGATATTTGGTTTTCTTGTCGCCCTTTCTCTCCACAAAGCCCTTCTGCACCAGTTTTTCAATGATGGCTGCGCGGGTCGCCGGTGTGCCAATGCCTTTGCGCTCTACACCTGCGGGGAACTCCTCGGAGCTGGCGCTCTCCATAGCCGAAAGCAACAAGTCCTCTGTGAATCGCTTCGGCGGGCTGGTCTTACCTTCCTTCAGCTTGACATCTGCAAGCTCCAAGATCATGCCATCAGATAGAGCCGGAAGGGAGCGGTTTTCCATGTTCTGATCTATATTCTGGTCTTTGTCCAGATCTGTATCCAGTTCCAAATTCTGATTGGAATCTCTGCTCACCTTATCGGCATACCGTTTCCATCCTGCATCTATGATGCGCTTTCCCTTAGTAGCAAATTTCTTTCCGGCACATTCTGCCTCGATCACCGTTTCCGCATAGCGGCATGGTGTTGCCACCGCACAGATCAGCCGCGCCGCCAGCATTTTGAGAATGGTCCGCTCGCCGCTGGGAAGGGAAGAGACATCGAATCCCACTGCCGTTTTCGTCGGAATGATTGCATGGTGATCGGTAACCTTCTTCGAGTTGATCACCTGTGCTACATGAACTTCAACCGGCACATCCGGCTGAATCCGAAAGCTCTGCTGAATCGAAGCAGCCAGCTCCGGCACCATTTGTTCCATGTCATCGGTCAGATACCGGCTGTCAGTTCTCGGATAGGTCACCAACTTCTTTTCATAGAGGGACTGGGTGTAATCCAGGGTTTGCTGCGCTGTAAAACCGTGCTGTCGGTTCGCCTCCCTCTGGAGAGTTGTCAGATCAAAGAGCGCCGGCGGCTTCTCACTTTTCTCCTTCTGCTCCACCTTTGTGATGACCGCTTTCCCCGCCTGTCGGCATTCCTCTGCCAGCTTTTCCGCCGCTTCCTTTTCCTTCATGCGCTCGCCTCCTGCCTGAAAGTTCTGGAATTGAAGCTCTGCCGTGTAGAATGGCTCCGGCTTGAAGGCATGGATCGCTGCGTCCCGCATAACCACCATGGCCAGCGTCGGTGTCATGACACGGCCTACATTCAAGGTCTGCCCGTAAAGGCATGAAAAAAGCCGGGTGGCGTTGATTCCGACAATCCAGTCGGCACGCTCCCGGCATAAAGCCGCCTCATACAAGGCATCGTATTCTGTTCCAGGTCGTAGGTTCTCGAAGCCCTCCCGGATCGCACTGTCCTCCATCGAAGAAATCCACAGGCGCTCCACCGGCTTCTTGCAGTCGCACTGATGATAAACCAGGCGGAAGATCAGCTCTCCCTCGCGCCCTGCATCTGTCGCACAGACCAGACTTTCCACATCCTTTCGCTGCATGAGCTTTTTGAGGATCCCAAACTGCTTCTTCGTGGAAGCTGACACCTGATACTGCCACTCCTCCGGCAGGATCGGAAGATCATCGTATCGCCATCTGGCGTATTTCTCATCATAGGCATCCGGCTGGGAAAGCTCCACCAGATGTCCCACACACCAGCTGACAAGGTAGCCATTGCCCTCCATGTAGCCGTCACCGCGCTTCGTTGCCCCAATCACCTTCGAGAGACTCATCGCCACCGAGGGCTTCTCTGCTAAAACAAGTTTCATTTGAATATGCTCCTTTCAAAAAAATAAGCAGCCAGGCGGTGAAACGCATGACTGCTATGTAAAACGATATTCATATTTTTTATGTTGCATACTTGAAAGGTCTTGTGATGAGTTATCCAACCGCAGTTTTAGGTTTTTTGTAAATTATGAGAACATTTTCACCATCCTCAAGCGTTGTAACATAAGTATATCCTGATTTTGAATGTTCTCTCAGAACAGCCATACAATCCGCTTTTTCGTCCTTGATACATGTCGTAAGAAAATAGTCCATTTGAACCTTCTCATTCGATGAAGCTATTCCATCCATACCAGTGATCCCACTCCTTTCTTAGATGATTTTTACATATTCATCCTTTGTACCCAGTATTTTTCTTGAATGTTTCCCACTGTTTCTGAGCCTTTTTAGCGTCACCAGACTGCTGCGCATCATAAACTTTCCTGAGTTCTTGCTGCGCAATTTCATAGTGTCTCTGTGAAACATGACTATCATCATATCCGCAATCTCTCGCTGAGGGCGAACCGCCAAAAAGATTAGACAAAAGTCCCATAAATTTACCTCCTTCAATTGTTTGATAGCAACAATTTTTTATTCATCTTGAGGCCATTATATATATATATTGTCAAGATTAATCTGCCCATCGTTCTTATCTGTAACTCCATTCTTTTTCAAAATATTATGTAAAGGACGGCCTCTCAGCCGCCCCATGTCTTAGATGCGTCCTGTTTCATCAGACCGGCTCGTCGTCTGCCTCTGCTTCATAGTCTGCATTGACATCCGTGTCATCATCCTCGCTGTCGTCATCGTCATCGGATTCCTCCGGAAGCTCTAATGCATCCTCATCCTCGTCATGATAATCGGCATCCGGGTCCGGCTTTGTGGTCTTCGAGGCAGGCTTACCGCCCTTCATCTTGATATAGAGATAACCGCCGACACCGCCTGCGCCAACCACGAAGAGAAGCAGCATTACCAGCGGCAGCGGAGAGCTTTTCTTCTCCTTCTTGACGGTCTCCGTTTCGGTATCCTCCGTAGCATCAGCATCCTCCGTATCAGATTCCTTGCTGGTCTCCGTATCATCCTTGGCCGCCACCTCCGTTTCCTGGGTCTGGTACTTGGCCGCTTCATCCTCGTCCATCAGGGCCAGAAGGTCAGCCTCATCCACCATATTCAGGAAATGCACATTCTGGTTGCCGTCAGAATCACGGTCGATGATCAGATAGAAGGTATTGCCCGCCTTCGTCACCAGAGTAATGAACTGCTGGCTACTCTTGTCCTCTTCCTCACCGATATCATCCATCAGCGTCATGTTGCCCTCCGGTGTCAGACCGGAACTTTCCGTCTCCTCTTCTTCCTCCGGTTCATTGCTCTGCATCAGATCGAGAAACAGCTTCAG
>CAVBQH010000274.1:0-3296 GCA_963597485.1 Acutalibacteraceae bacterium | reverse complement strand
TGCCTTGGCAGCTCGTGCCTCAGTCAATTCCTTTTCGGACAGTTCTCTGCGCTTTTCCAGAATCCGGTTAATCGGCTTGAACAGAAATTTCTTCACCAGCAGCATGGTCAGAAACAGGTTGATGATCGTTGCCACAAATGTCCACGGGACAATGGTAACGAGGCTTTGTGTCTCCATACCCATTCCTCCTGCCAGCAGATTACTGCAGATAATTCATGAACATTCCGGGTGCTACAAAGATCAAAAGAAGGCCCGTTACAAAGCCGTAAATACCCGTTGTCTCGGCAATGGCACAGCCCAGCAGCATCGTGCTGGTTACATCACTCTTGCATTCCGGCTGTCTTCCAATGGCTTCCAGTGCCTTTGCAACCGCATTGCCTTCACCAATACCGGGTCCGATACCTGCAATCAATGCGCATCCTGCACCAATTCCGCATCCTGCCAGTGCAATTCCTCTTGCCAGTAACTGAAAATCTCCCATGACATACCTCCTGTTATGATCGTTGTGGGTGACAAAATCAAACTACTCTTCTGCTGCATTGGCGATATACATTGTCGTCAGCATACAGAAAATAAACGCCTGCATAAACCCGGTAAACCAGTCAAAATATAACGACGAAACAGCCGGAATACCTACATCCAGAATCGGAATCTGCGACAGCACCTTTCCGACTGTGCCGGGAATCAGCCCCAGAATCGAGGAAGAAGCCAGCGCCAGTGCCCAGTAAATCAAGCCGTCAATAACTACGCCGGAAAGAATATTGCCGAAATGACGGCAGGCCATGGAAACCGGTGTTGCCAGCTCAGACAGCACGTTGAACGGCGTCATCACGGCAATCGGCTGAGTATACCCCTTTAAATAGCCGCCCAATCCGCTGGTTTTAATCTTGGTCGCCGTGATCATGATGAAGACAACTACCGCCCATGCAGCCTCAGTGGACAGATCCGCCGTAGGACTCCAGACGCCGACCAGGCAGATCAGGTTTGAGAGAATGCTGGTAGAAAACAATGCCGCAATAAATGGAATCAGCGCATCAAATCTGGTCCCGCCGGTGTTGTTCCGAACAAAATTCGTTGCCAGTTCAACCAGCCATTCCGCAACCGCCTGGCGCTTTGTGATGTTCTCCACCTTCAGATCATGAGTCAAGAACAGACACAAAGCCAAAATGATTCCCATGATCACCCAGGACACCACGAGCGTCTCCGAAATGAGGATGTCCCCCAGGATAGGAATCCCGGTCGGAATTCTTGCTAATATTTTGGCTCCCTCAATTGAAAAATCCATGAATCAGCCCTTCTTTCTGCGATAAGAAATAACACCCTTCCCGCGGATGAGTATTCCCGGCATCAGCAGCGGCACAATGGCTGCCACCGGATTGATCACAGGAACCACCAGCGCCAGAATCATAAAAAGAATCTGTCCCAATGTCCGGTATCTGTATGAGAGTGTCATCTTGCGCTTGGCATTGTCATAATTGTCGTCTGCCGCCGCCTTTTCTGCCTGAATTGCCATCAGCAGGAAATTCCCGGCTGCAACCGCAAATCCAAGAACCGCTCCCAGCACAACGCCCGCATCGAAAGGAACCGTCTTCATAACCGCATGAAGTCCGCCAAAGCATAGCAGCATTATCCCCGTACATACAGCGGTTCCCTTCGCCACGAATCCGGTTGATTCCTGCACCGCCTCAGACATCTTTATGCTCATTCCTTCCCGCTCCTCTCCAAACGCCTTAATAATGCCGATTAAACGCTGCCCTTTGCTCTTCCTTTTTGTTCTTGCAGACAGCCGCCAAATACACCTTCCAGGCTGTCATAAAAGAGCTTCCAAGGCCAAGCACAAGGGCCGGAACATAAATCCAGAGCGGAACTCCTGCCCTGGTGTTCAGCCAATACGCTCCGAGAAGACACATAATCAGCGGAGTAACCAATGACAGCCCCAGCTGTCCAATCAAGGATAGATTTTGAAATATACGCGTAAGCTCACTCATCGGCTTTCCCGGTTTCTTCAGAACATTCAGTGTTTACGCCGTCGATGCGGCACGCAATTGCCGGTCTGTAAAGATGTGCATGCCCTTTAAATGGGCACACACCTTACAAGCCATGATACTCGATTTCAAATATGCACGCAACGAATATCAAGGGAATATTTAACAGTTTTTGTGACTTGACAAATGGGTGTTTTGTGATTTTTGTCAATAGAAGATGTGCCCGCCAATGCGGTATTTAGGCTCCACCTGCGGAATCGGCGTACGGAAAAACAGGCAGCTTCCAACATTGGTCTGCCCTGACATAGCCGCATCCGCCGCCTGATAGCAGGAGGCCGTCGCCTCATTCGAAGCCAACGCAACCGCAAGCCGCCCGGACATGGCCGGCGAAAACTGATTGCTCTGATAAATAACTCCGGACATCGTATTCGGAAATGCTCCCGACATTAGACGATTAATGACAACAGCGCCAACCGCCACCTGTCCCGCATAGGGCTCTCCGCCTGCCTCGCAGTAAATCAGATTGGCAAGAAGCGTTCGGTCCCCTTCTTCAAAGGTAATGCTCCCCAGCGAACGCCAGGCGGATGCATCTGAAGCAGCCTGTAGGCGTCGTTCCTCCTCCAGCTGCTTTTCCAGTGCCGAAACCGTTGCATTCTGCGCATCCAGCTGGTCCTGCAAAATATCCACTGCATCCTGCGCAGAATCCAGCTGTGCATTGGTTGCATTCAAAGATCCGGCCGTCTGCGTTACAAGAGCATTCACCTGGCTTGCCTGACTGCTGGCGTCATCGTGAAGATCTTCCAGCTCGTCCATCTGTGCCTGGAGCTCTTCTTGCTCCTTTTCCAGTTTTGCCTTTTTCTCTTTGACCTCTGCCGTTGTCTTTTTATAATGCTCCAGCGTTTTCTGATCGTATTTGTTCAGCTGCTGAATATATGCATTTCGGTTCAGAAGTTCACCGTAGGAGCTTGATTTTAAGAGAATCTCCAGATAATAGGTATTCCCCCTCTCATAAAGAAACTGAATTCGTTTCTTCATGTTCGCATACTGCTGCTCCTGCGTTGCGATGGCATCATCCAGATCGCTCTGTGCCTGATCGATTTCCTTCTGCTTGTCAGAAATTTCCTGCTCCTTGCTGCTGATTTGGGATGTGAGCTGTGCCAGATTGGAAGAGAGTACACTCAGCTGAGAATTGAGGTTGTTTAATGTGCTGGTCAGCGTATTCTGTTCATCGCCCAGCTGATCCACGGTTTCCTGCCCCGCTTCTACCGCCTGCTTGGTCTTTTGTGCCTCTTGCTTGGCCTTATTCAGTGC
>CAVBQH010000273.1:0-3303 GCA_963597485.1 Acutalibacteraceae bacterium | reverse complement strand
AATCAGGTGTGGATCACCGGTGCAAAGGGTAAATTTACCATTATGCGCAGCGCCGAGGTTGCCGGTCTTGGAAACCTGGCGAAAAACGCCGCTCTTGACGCGCTGTCGGATGGATGGACTAGCTTAAGCGGCGTAATCGGCGACAAGAAAAAGCACTGCATGGAGCTGGTGGATATCACTGCCAGAGAAATTGGAGAAGCAGGAATCTGAAACTTCATGCATGGTTGTTGATCTTGCGGGCATACAGCTGCCGGCACGCCGTCGGCGTCATGGAACGGCAGGCCACATAGGTGCGTTCAAAGCTGTGATAGCTGGAAAAGCCAAGACTTGCCGCAATCTCGGAAACCGGTATAGAGGAGTCCACGAGAAGGAAATCCGCGCGCTGGATTTTCTGATTCAGAATGTACTGCTTGAGCCCTTGACCGGTGTAGCGCTTGAACAGGCGAGAGAGATACTTCTCATTGTAGCCGAACCTGGCCGCGATATCTGTGACGCGAAGAGGCTGCGCAATTTCATGGTCGACGTAGCCGGCAATATCGCTGAACAGCTGCCGGGAACCGCTGGCAGGCGTCTGTGTTTCCTTGCAGTAACGAAGATGATGCTGATTGGCAATTTCACTTAGAATCAGCGTTGCGAACAAATCCACATAATGAGGGCCGTAGCCGGAGAGGATGCTGTCCTGGAGCTGCACCATCATCAGGAGTGCACGCTCCGGAACAGCCAGCTGTCCGTGAACCGGAATCAGAAGATTGCTGCGGCCATCGTTGATATAATCGACATTCAAACTGGTCCGTTCCGTCACATCCTGGCAGTTGAAGTGCATCCAGTAGAAGCTGCACTTGGACTTCTGAAATCCCTTTCGAAGGCGCCCCAGCTCCTCCTTTGATCGATCTCTTTGGAGCGGTGCGAGAAGAAGATATTCGCCCGGATGCACTGTATATTTCACATCCCGATAGCTCATATACAGGTCATTTTGTGTAACAATGATCAATTCAAAATCCTCCAGTTTCGAAGCGGAATGCATCCAATCGTCACTGAAGGCTTCAAATTTACCGGCACGGCTGAAGGAAACCGGAGAAGCAGTATTAAAGGAATAGGCAAGAATTGTCCGCATGTTGAACCCTCTTTTTTGGTTGACCATATGGCGGCTGAGGATGGACAGCTGGCCGGCGCTGCCGTGTCTGATGGTGTCCCTCGGTATCCATTGTCACTTTTTGCCATCATAAATCACATTTCGTTACATCCATATCCATACCGTAATCGATTCTTCAGATAGAAACAAGCCAAAAATGAGTAAAGAAAGCTCATTCCTGGGCAGTCATTACCTCGCATCGGGAAAGTCACATTCTGTCATAATCTGTCTTTTTTCTGCATATAAGGGAAATGAAAATTTAAATAAAATTGAATAAGAAAATGAAACGCAAGTCGTAAAAAATGTGCAGGATTAACAATTCACATGGCGCTTTCATAGATTTGGAAGATAAGAAACCTATAAACTCAGGAGGTTTATTTTGCCAACGATATACCGGACGGCGCATATGCGAGCGGCTTTGCGAACATCTTACGGGTCAACCGGCAGCTGATCTGCCGGAGCAAGCAAGGGAGGGAATGTAGAAATGAGAAGAAAACAGCTGTTGTCATTGGTTCTTGCATCGGTAATGACACTCGGACTTGCCGGCTGCGGATCGAGCACCGCAGGGGATACGTCCGCTGATGCATCACAGAAGGAGACATCCTCGTCAGAGGAGTCTTCTGCATCGTCAGAGAACGCGGGAGAAAAGACCGTCATTAATTTCTACGAGCACTCAGACAATGAAGCCATTGCGAAGATGCAGGTGGAGGAATACAACGCCTCGCAGGATCAGGTGGAGGTGAACCTTTCCATCATTGCGAATGACGATTATGACGATAAGATCAAGGTCATGCTTTCCGGCGGAGCGGATGTCGATGTCTTCTGGCTCCGGAGCGGTGATCAGGCAAGACAGATGGCAGACGGCGGCGCCATCATGGCACTGGATGATCTGATGAGTGCAAACGGCGTAAATTACGCGGACTACGGCGATATGGGAGATCAGTTCGAGTACAACGGATCCACCTACGGTCTTCCGGCGAACAAGACCTGCTGGCTCCTTTTCTACAACAAGACGCTGTTCGATGAAGCAGGTCTCGAGGCTCCGACCGATCTTACCTGGGAGGAATACGCGGACCTCTGCCAGCAGCTGACCACCGGGGACAAGCAGGGAGGCCTTCTGGTGAACTGGATTATGAATATCGGCTCCTGTGCAGCAGGTGAATATCTGACGGATTCCGAGCTGACCAGAACCAGAGAGTATGTGGAATTCCTCAATCGCATTTACAACGTGGATCAGTCCAATATGAGTCTGGAAGAAATGTCTGGCTCCTTTGACGTCAATTCGACGTTCGCAGAGGGCAACACGTACATGATGGTCAACGGCGACTGGACCTTCCTCTTGTTCCCGGACTACAATCCGGATTTTGAATGGGCGGCAGCTCCGCTTCCGCATTTTGCAGATGTTCCGGTCGGCTCCTCCATCGGTACAGCACCGGCTTTCTGCATCAGTGCGAATTCGAAAAAGGCAGAGGCTGCCTTTGACTTTATCAAGTTCTGCAACTACTCGGATGAAGGCGCATGCATTTATGCCAAAAACGCGTCGGTTGGCTGCTATCCGAGCGATGCAGCACTGGATGTTTACAAAGAGAGTGTAACCATTCCCGGAACGGAGTATGTATTCTCTGCCAGTGTTCGCGGACAGGATGGACCGGAAGGCAACTATAACGAAATCAAGCAGGCATACTCGGAGGAAATCACAGATTACCTCATCGGAAATTGCGACATTGATACCGCATTCGAGAACTTCAATAGCCGGCGCGACGAGATCGCGGTCAAGTGAGTGGCGAGAGACGACTATGAATAAACAAAGTAAGCTGCATCGAAGAGAATGGCTGGCAGGAGCGCTGTTCCTCTTCCCCAATTTTATCGGATTTCTTATTTTTACGGCATTGCCGGTCGTCATGGGTTTCTACATCAGCCTCACAGACTATTCCGGCTTCGGGAAAATGAATTTTGTCGGTTTTGAGAACTACGCCAAGATGTTCTCGGACAGCAGCTTTCGGATCGCTTTGCAGAACAACCTGTTCTATACCCTGACGACGGTTCCGCTGACGATTCTGTTCTCACTCCTTTTGGCACTCATGCTGAACCGGAAGCTTTACGGCGGATCCATCTTCCAGACACTGTATTTCTTTCCGAATCTGACCTCCATGGTTGCCATCGGCTGCGTG